>WQRL01000217.1 GCA_009786775.1 Oscillospiraceae bacterium | reverse complement strand
TAAAGTCTGTGCAATAATTTATACTTCGAATTAAAAATATTTTATAAATGAATAAAACAAATGTGAATATTCATCGCTGATATTCACACTGCATACCCTTATTACATTTTGTATAATTTTTCTATCTTGCGGCATTGCCCATTTTGTGATAAAATCCTTATTCAGGGCTAGTTTACAGCTACTTTCACGCCCTGTGCCGCCGGGATATTATTCGGAATTTTTTTCGGCGGAAAGCTGCATAATTCTACATTGCAGCCTACATATTTTACAAACATTTTCTACACTTTCCAAATTTCAGGGAATGTGCCACTTGCATCTGTTAGCAAACCTGCAAGTGAGGGTCAAAGCGGCCGCTTATAAGCCGGGCTGTTTTGTGCCAAAGTTTATCGAAAGGAATGATCATCAACATGGCAGGACACTCTAAATGGAAAAACATAATGCGTACAAAAGGCGCTCAAGATGCCAAGCGCGGCAAAATTTTCACCAAAATCGCGCGTGACCTAACCGTCTCCGTCAAGGAGGGCGGCGGCAGCGGCGACCCAGTAAACAACGCACGCCTGGCTACAGTAATAGCCAAGGCCAAAGCTGCTAATATGCCCAACGAAAATATCAAAAGGGCCATTGAAAAAGGCTTAGGCGCAGGCAGCGGCGATAATTACGAGAGCATCGTCTATGAGGGTTACGGCCCCTCAGGTGTTGCCGTTATTGTCGAGGCCATGACCGACAACCGCAAGAGGACGGCGGCTGACATGCGCCACGCCTTTGACAAATACGGCGGCAACATGGGCACGACAGGTTGTGTGTCCTGGTCTTTTGATAAAAAAGGAGTCCTCATCGTTGACAATGAGGACGGTTCGGTTGATGAGGACACTCTCATAGGCGACGCCTTGGAGGCGGGCGCTGACGATATAGAAACTGACGAGTCTGTCTTTGAAGTCTATACGGCCCCTGAAGCATTTAATGAAGTAAGCAGTGCCCTAGAGGCGGCCGGTTACAAGTTTTTGTCCGCCCAGATAGAGATGGTCCCGCAAAACTATGTTAAGCTCACAGACCCCGGCGATATCAAAAACATGGAAAAAATGCTTGACATAATGGAGGACAACGACGACATACAAAATGTCTGGCACAACAGCGAAAGCTAAATCTCGCTCCGCACCGGGCGGAAGACCATGACGAAATATCCTCACTTATAAACAACAGGAAAGCGAGACATAAAATCGTGAAATTGAGTCGTCGAGATAGAAACAAAATGGCTTTACTTGTGGGAATAGTAAATTTGCTTATTCCTGCACTTATAATTGGTATTATTCTCATAATGGGAACTATAGCAGCAAGGAATATTGCCGATGATACGGCAAACCGTATGTCACGCCAATACGCTATTGAATCGGCAGCGAATTTCCAAACTTTCTTAAATCCTCATATGCGCTTAATGCAGCAGATGGCGTACTCTGTCCCGATTGCCCGCTGGCTTGCAAGTGAGGACGACATAACCCAAAGAGCCTATGCTTTCAACTCCATGATGAGTTATGCCGCTAATATACATCATATCTACTTCATGTTTACGTTTTATGACACGCATAAAAGCTACGATTTTAGCCCCTCGCTTACTTTTAATGAGTTTGAATCATGGGGGCATTTGGTGGACGGCGGAACAGGGCGATGGTTTTACAACACCTTGGATGCGGAAGCTCCGTTTATTATCAATATTCAACGCACCCGCCCCGATGAATACGGAAACTTTGACCTATATATATGGTCAAACCACCGCATTTATTACCAAGGGCAAATCGCAGGAGTAGTTACGATTGGCTCACCTTTTGCAGATATTTTTAATGCTGCGTTCTATGGCTTTGACATTGACGGAAAGCGTGGTTATATCCTAGACCAATATGGTGCGGTCCGCATGGATAGTGCCGGGATTTTGGAAACAACCGTAGCGGGCGTCCCCTTTCCTCCCACAGTGCCGGAAGCTATAGATAACCCCAATTTGGCTTATGAAATTGCAAATCATTTGCAAAGATTGCAAGGCGGCCTATTTCCGCTTGGCATACTAAGCGGCGAAGCTGTACGTTTAGCTGCCGGGGATTATTATTATGCCAGCATTTCACCCATTATAGGCACAAATTGGTCTGTTATGGTTCTTTCGGGCAGTGTCGGCGGTTTTGATGTTCGGTTTATGCCTGTCATCATCGTCGCGTTTGTTTTGCTGGTTGTATTTTTAATAGCGGCAAGCCTTGCTTCGCAGCGTATGATTCTAAATCCGTTAAGAAAATTAGCGCAGAGTACAAATGAAATCGACGAAGATTTTAATACAGCTATATATGGGGTTGAAAGAGCAGATATAATTGGAACATTGGCTACAACCATACGCAGTATGCTGGATAAAGTAAAAATAAGCAAGAACGCAATGGAGCAAGCGCAGGACGAGTTAAGATACCGCGAAAAGCTGCTTAGCGCGACAAATCAAGCAGCGGAGGTTCTACTGGCTGCTAAAGAAGAAGATACCATGTCCGCACTCATGTATGGAATGGAGATTGTTGGCAGGTGCGTAAATGCCGACCGTGTACAGATTTGGCGCAATGAAATAGTTGATGGAGAGCTACATTTTGTTATGCGGTATGAATGGTTAAGCGAAATCGGAGAGCAGAAGGTAGAAGTGCCCACCGGATTAAAATTTCCATACAAAAAAGTTGACGGCTGGCTAGAAATGTTTTTGCGCGGGGAGGGCATAAATTCTCCTATTTCAAAATTGCCGCCGAGAGATGCAGCATTTTTGGGTTACTATGAAATGGTATCTATTGTATGTTTGCCGTTATTTATGGATGGTGAATTTATCGGGTTTTTCTCTGTAGACGATTGCCAATTTGAAAAAGTCTACACAGACGACGAAATAAATATGTTTGCTTCTGCCGGTTTAATGTTTACAAACGTATTCAACCGAAGCAAGCAAAAAGAGCTGGCTTATACCGATTCGCTGACAGGCGTATATAATAGGCGGTATTTTTTGGAAACAGCAGAAATAACTCTGCGCAGGTGTATTGAGGAAAGCAGTAATTTTTCCTTAATCATGATGGATATAGACCATTTCAAGAGCATAAATGACCGCTTTGGCCATGCCATTGGCGATGAGGTCTTGAAAATTTTTACAGCGCGCATCCGCCATGTCTTAAAGAAAGACACGCTCTTTGCCCGGTATGGCGGAGAAGAATTTGCGGTAGAGTTAGAGGGCGTCAGTCAAGAAAACGCCGTAAAAACCGCACTGAGATTGAGTCAGGTAATTCAAGACACTCCTTTCCAAATTGATGGCCTTGAATTAAATGTTACCGCGTCTTTTGGTGTTGCTTCCAAAACTTCTGTATGCACACTACTTGAAAAAATCATCAACAACTCCGACAAAGCTCTTTACCAGGCAAAGTCGGCGGGACGAAACACTGTTATTGGATATACGGAAGAGCCTGAGGCAAATTAAGGCAGCCTCACTCAGAGCAAGGCTGCCCTACACCCGAAGCCCTCAAGCTGAGTCTATAGCCTGTTGCGCTTGAATATATAGCTGCGGAACAAAAGAATCATCATAGCCGCAAATAGTACGACCAAAATTATCAGCACAAACCATGTGATTTGCTGAGAGCGCGGCGCTATTCCCATTAGAAGCAGCATGGGGAAGCCAAAGACAATCGCCCATAGCTGCTGGTAAACCAAGTTCTTCGCAGCAGGAGTTTCAAACCTCGGGTCTACCTCCCGCAGAAGGATTATGCCGGTGCTCACAGTTCCTGTCAGCATGCCGTAAAGCGAGAGAAATGACTCATCTTTATATTCAGGAAATATTTTCCTGGATATAATTTTTATGTGGTAGTAGGTTGCAAGTGCGCCGACAACGCACAGGAGCACAAGGGGAATCCAGAATGAACGCTCTCTAAATGCAGATAGGTCAATGGCTGCAATTGAGGCGACAACCATCAGGTCAAACAAGAATCCCGCCAGGCGGTTTAGCATGAAGTTGTTGCGGTACTCCCTTTTCACCAAGCCCTTGCTTCGGCAAAAACTCAAAATGGCCTTTAGCAAGATGGCGCAGAGCGTGCCTATGAGGAAGTTAAAGCCCCAGATTATCGGCACAACTGTATCTGCCGCCATGCCGCCTATATAGTTAAGCCCTGCTGTGGCAAAGTACATGAGGGCAAATGCTCCGATATACGTGAGGAAAATCAGCCCAATCTGGACAGTTAGCTTATCAAGGGACTCAGTGAGGGCTATCTCATCCTTTCGGGTAATCTGCTCAACTGTAATCTCTTCGCCCTGCCCGGAACCTTCCTGAAGGCCCTTTATGCGCCCCTTGGCTTTCATAATATTTAGATATATAACC
>WQRL01000216.1 GCA_009786775.1 Oscillospiraceae bacterium | reverse complement strand
CAAAAAGAACTCCGTACCAAAGCCATTTCCATACTTTTGTTTTTTTCATATTGGTACCGTCCGCATCGCCTTCGCGGATCATGCGGCGTGTTCCTTTATATAAAGGTAGGTGCTGCCTATGCTACGGGCTTTGGCGTGCTGGATATTGCGGCAACAGGCTAACAGAGTTTGTGATAGCTTGCAATACATGTTGCTAAGTTGATCCTTTGGCCTGCGTATGAGAAGTTTTGTGCCCGGGTTGACCCTTTTTTCCACTTCTGCGAAAACTTGTTCTATCGGAGTTATTTGAAGAGCAAAATGTACAACGGTAAATTCAGACATTGAGAGGCTGGCGCAGCAACCCTCTTTGCACTCTAAGTGGATATGCTCACTGAGCCCAAGGCGGCGCACAACGGCCCGGGCTTTGGGGATGCAGGCGGAGTCATTGTCAATTACCGTGACTTTGGCTCCTGTTGCTTGGTGCAGCAAGATTGCGCTAAAGGGGCAAAATCCGCCGCCAATGCACAAGATACGGTCTGACTTAGTTATGTTTGCCAAGTCGATTTCTTTCTTAATGACATCCTTGTAGTATTGGGATGCGATGTGGTAAATGAGGCTTTTGTTTGCCGCCCAATATTCAATTCTATGAGTGAGTTTCGTAATCCTTTGTAACATTTCGCTTACATCCTTAAAAGTTCTAAGTGAATGCTGGTGAATGCCGTTGAACGCTGGCGGGCACTGAGTAGTTTCGCCTAAATAAACAACTGGCCAATTTGATTTATTAATCCGCCGACAAATAATGCAATTACGATTGTTGAAACTGTCACTATTGCGGCAATCTTGAGCTTAAACTCCCTTACTAAAATGGCGAAAACCGACAAGCACGGAATATATAGGAGGGAAACGGCTCCGCCGACAAAGGCTTGAAGGTTCGTCAGTTCGAGTGCCAGGAGCGGGACGACGGACATTTCGCGGCGTACAATTCCCAAAATCAGTGCGGAAACTGCTTCGCTCGGCATGCCTAGCCACTGGCTTACAAGGGGCTCTGTATGTCTGGCTATTATGGCCAGCAAGCCTGATTCTGCGAAAACAGCGGCTATGAGAATGGCTATCATCATCGGCCCTGTTGCATCCCCGAGAAAATGCTTCATGCGGGTTAGCAGCTTTCTGCCGTAAGATCTGGGGTCCGGCATTAGGAGGTTCGGCACTTCCAAAATGAGCGGGTCAACCTTGCCTTTGACTAACTTGCCTGCGATAAATGACACTATTATAAATATAAGCAGCCCCAGGCCAATCATAGCTGGGAACAGCCACCAGGAATGGGCGGAGAGAAGCGCTGCGAGGGCTCCTGTTTGGGAAATGCAGGGGATGGCAAAGCAGATGGCGGCCGTCACTATTATGCGCTCTTTGCGGGATGATGCGGCGCGGCTGCCGATAATGGCAGGGACGGCACAGCCGAAGCCCATTACGGAGTACATGAGGCTGCCCCCCTGTACACCGAGTTTTCGCATCACATTGTCAAACAGTACCGAGATTCTCGGCAGGTAGCCAAAGTCCTCAAGGAATGAAAAGCCGACGTAGAAAAACAGTACATAGGGGAATACCAGCGCCAAAATCCATTCAAAGCTGATGACGAAAATGCCAAATTCGCCGGTAAGAATATTTAGGAAGATGCCTTCGGGTATGAAGGAGGCGAAGAGCCATCTGAAAAATGGCACAATTAAATCATTTACGAGTGGCAGGAGTGCAGCAGCCCTGAGCCCGCGCCCGCCGAAAACTACAACGCCAATCAGCAGGGCCATCACTAGAAATGCGATGGGAATGCCGGGCCAAGGCTTTACGCTGGCCGCGCCGAGCTTATCAAAGAAATTGTCCTCAGCGGTTTTGTTCTTGTTGGAGGTTACATGTCTGGCGATATCCTTCGCGGCACACCAGACATCAGCCTTCTCCCCTGCCTTATGAAAAGCGCAGGCGGTGCAATTGGCGCAGGAAATTTCCTCATGCTCCTCAGGTTTTTTGAGCATGTACTCAAGCCTGTTTATAAGCTCATCAAGGCCGTGTTTCTTCACGGCCACAGTCGGCACTACAGGAGCGCCAAGTTCCTTCTCCAGAAGTTTTTCGTTTATTATAAGCCCGCGGCGCTTGGCCACGTCGAGCAGGTTTAGGCAATATATGGTTGGGATGTTATATTGGCGGATTTCCAGAGCCAGGCAGAGGTTGCGCTCAAGATTTGAAGCGTCCAGAACGAAGATTATAGCTTTGGCGCCTTCTTTGAGAAACTCCACGGCAACTTGTTCAGCCTCTGAGGTGGCGGTCAGGGAATAAGTTCCGGGCACGTCAATAAGAGAGAACTCCGCGTCGCCAACAGGCAGGTGGCCTTCCATATAGTTGACAGTGGTGCCGACAAAGTTTGAGCTGATGGCGTGAATGCCTGTAAACTCAGTGAAGAAAACACTTTTGCCCACATTCGGGTTGCCCATGAGCAAAATTCTCTCATTTGGGCGGATGTCCTGGGAACTTCTTTTTGTATGGCCGTGACTCATAACCCGGCCTCCTTTACGGTTATTTGCGAAGCGACATCTTTGCCCAGGGCTACGGAATAAGCATCTTCAACCCGCAGTACAACAGGCCCGCCGAAGGCGTAGCGGTTTTGAAGCGAAATGGTTGTGCCCAAGCGTATGCCGAGGTTTTCAAGCAATCCGATGTTCGGGACAGAAACCACTGTAAACACATTGTTTTTTTCGGCACTGTACAAGTTAATTGCTCCGCCGTCCATAAAGGCAGCCCCCTTTAAGTAATTAGTTGAGGCTAACTCAACTTGAGAGAAAAAGTTAGCACAGGCTAACCACAACTAGAGTAACATGTAAGCCTTGCAATGTCAATAAATTTGTAAGATTTAAGTATGGTTTCTGTAAAGTTTAAGTGTGGGTGTTTAGCTGAGTGCTACAATTGGCATATATGGCACATATCTAAAACCATCCGTCGGACATGGGCGAGTCTGCTCTAAGCCATCCGCCGAACATGGATGCTGCTCTGGGGGGAAGTGAAACGGCCTACGTCAGTCACGTCTACTCTGGCGTAGACTTGGCAGCATGGACAAAACTTGTGTTCCAGGACTGCGGCCGTCCCACTTCCCTCCAGAGCAGCACCCATGTTCGGCTGGCCTGCGGAAGGTGTCGAAGTACAGCCGGTGAGTCCGGAGTGAGCCGGGCTTTCGCTTTTTTGCGCAGACCTCGCTATGCGACAGGCTCGCTCCGGACTCACGGCTGCACCTTGACGTAGTGCCCGCTGTGGCAATCATCTCCATATTTTTGATTCTTCCAAAAGCAAATACCCTTGTTTTGTGCACTTTTCAGTTGAATGAAGTGCAACAACGTGGTAAACTGTACTTTGTTAAAATGCAGGCTTACTGTAGAGGATGTGCGAGTTGTTCATCCTGTGGGAAACTAGCAAGTGATGCATGAAATGACCGTTTCGGAGCTGGTCGTTTTGTGCCCAAGGTTTTCGAAAGGAATGTCAGAATTATGAAAACACTTGAATCAGCCGAAAACTATTTAGAAACGATATATGTTCTTGGCCAAGGCGGAAAGCCTGTGCGTTCCATAGACATAGCAAATGAACTGGAGTACTCCAAGCCTAGCGTTAGTGTGGCTATGAAAAACCTGCGTACGGGTGGTTTTATCACCGTGGATGCAGATGGGCACATAACGCTCACTCCAAGTGGCTTGCAGATAGCTCAGGCTATGTATGACCGCCATACAGTTATAACCGACTGGCTTATAAAACTCGGTGTTGACAGGGATGTGGCTGTGAGCGATGCTTGCAAGATAGAACATGTCATGAGTGAAGAAAGTTTTTCTGCTATAAGAAAACATATCCAAGAAGTTTAGCAATGGTTAGTAGCAGTTAACAATAGCTTGTGGGCTTGAAAAGCCTGGTGTTTTGGTGTGTGCTTTCGGTGGGAGCGGGAGCCGTTGCCTTTGTAAGTCGCACAGCTTTCTTAAACAGCGAAATGGCAATTTCTGAAGCCGCATGAAACTGGTATAGATGGCATAACCAGCATAAAGTTTAATTTGACGAAGTTTAATTTGATAATGAAGGGGTATAAAAAGTTGGAAAAGGCAAAATTTAACAGAACCATGTACTGCGCCGAGCCGCGCATGAGCGATATAGGAAAGGAAGTATCCGTTTGCGGATGGGCTGCTAGAAACCGTGACTTAGGGCAGCTTATTTTCATAGACCTGCGCGACCGCACGGGGCTGTTGCAGCTTGCTTTCGACGAGGGCACCGACAGGGCTGTTTTTGAAGCGGCCTCCACTGTGAGGGGCGAGTTTGTTCTTCATGCAAAAGGGGTCTTGCGCGAGAGAGCTGCGAAGAATCCCGAGCTTCCTACGGG
>WQRL01000215.1 GCA_009786775.1 Oscillospiraceae bacterium | reverse complement strand
GAAGAATCTTATGTGTTCCACAACTTCGCTGCGGGGGTCGATTCTGTCGATGAAAAATGTGCTGGAGCGCCCCACAGGCGTGAATACGCTGCCGCGCCGCTCATTTCCGGCGGTTACCTCATCTTCTACAGTGAGGGTGACCCTTATGTTACGGACAATTCTCTCACTGGTGTTTAGAAACGTAAGTTCAAGGTCAAATTCCTGCCCTGCCTGCACAATCATGGGGTTTGAAACATAGTCGCTGACAATTATCCGCGGCGTGGAAATGCGAGTGGGGCCATCGTCGGTATCATTGCTGTCATCGGGTTCGGGGTTGAAAATGTTAACGCCTTGAAACTGCGTGAATGTGACGGTTTCAGCCGCTCCTCCTGTGTCGGTGGCTCCTGTTTCATATGTTACTGTGAAGCCTATATCGTAGCTGCGGGTAGTAGAAATCTCCGTAGCTGCAAATCTAAATGTAAGCTGGTGCTCAGCTCCCGGTTCAAGCCTGTTTACAGACATTCTGCTTGTTGATCTAGGTACGATGGATCTGTCGGCCTCTGTGACGGCGTCAACCCTGAGGTTGCGGGCGGTGTTTTCACCTGTGTTTCTCAGTGTAACAGTCATCTCAAATTCTTGCGCCACTCTCATTGCTCCTGTGGGCCGGGAGATATTTGTTATAATTACATCGGCAGAGGTGTCGTCTTCTTCCTCATCTTCGTCGGCTGTGACGCTTATAAAAAACGTCTGCGCCCTAGTCTGCCTCTGGCCGGCTGAGTCAGTGTAGGAAAATTCTAAACCGAGCGGATAGGCTCCGCTTGCCGCATTGGGTGAGGATGTAAAGCCAATTGAAAAATTATGGGTAGAGCCTGCTGCCAGGTTTGGGATGCTTACAACATTTGTTGAGTCACGCAAAAATATGCCATCTGAGGCCATGCCGCTTGTGATGGATACTGAAACATCCCTGATGCCTGCGCGGCTGTCATTGCGGATAGTGCCTGACAGGTTAAAATTATCACCGGCAGGGACGTGGCTGGGCGAAGAACTTATATCTGTCAAAGATACATTGCCGGCTTGGTTTGTCACCCTTATAGTGACATGGCTGGTGCTTGTGATTCTCTCATTTCTGGCGTTGAGATACTCGTGGTTGAATGCGATTGAATAAAATCCGTCTGTCACGGATTCGTTTACTGTTATCTGAAATGCGAATGTTCTCTCTGTTCTAGCGTTGAGCGAGGCAACGCTGTGGTGGGCATCCATGAACACACCTGTGATGCCGCGTGCCTCGGACATGTCGGCAGTGGTTACAATGGCCGTTGCGTGGTCTGCGCCCATATTTCTGAGAGTGAAACTAATTGTGCGGCGGGAGCCTGCTTCCATTTCAATCCAGAGAGGGTCTGTGACGTGAATAAGCGGACGCCTGGGTACAGGCTGTGTAGGGTCGTTTTGCTCCTGCTCAAGCTGCCGCTCTAACTGCTGAGCTCGGGCTATCCAGTAGGCCAGCTCACGCTGCAACTGCTCATTTTGATTTGGAGGCGGTGGGGGCGGTGGCGGAGGAGGGGGTTCGCCGTTGCCGTTGTTTTCGCCGTTACCATTACCCGGCCCACCATTGCCATTACCGTTGCCGGGCTCGCCATTGCCGTTACCGGGTGTACCGTTACCATTACCCGGGGTGCCGTTTCCGTTTTCAATGCTACCGTTGCCGGGCTCGCCATTGCCATCTTCTGCAAGTGCTGTTGCAAACGTAAATAGGCATACAACTAAAATAATTGCTAATATTCTGGTTAAGATTTTCATTGATTCACTATCCCCAATTTCGATGAAATTTCTGATGCCCCTGCACTTTGAACGTCTTCTATTTTCTCTATGTTTCCATCTCGGATATAAATGATTGTGTTGGCGTAGTGCGCAATCTCAAGGTCGTGAGTTACTATTATCAGGGTCTGGTTGTTATCCCTGGCGATGCTTGTGATGAGATCCATCATTTCAAATGTCGTTTTTGTGTCGAGATTTCCCGTAGGTTCATCACAGAACACTATGCTCGGTTTGCTTATAAAGGCTCTTGCAATCGACACCCTCTGCTGCTGGCCGCCTGATAGCTGGCTTGGTTTGTGCTTCTCCCTATTTGAAAGCCCCACGGCTTTGAGCATGGCCTGAGCCCGGGCTACGCGCTTGCGTTTGGAGATTTTCTTGAAAATGAGCGGTATAGTTACGTTTTCAAGCGCAGATAGGGAACTGAGAAGGTTGTATGACTGAAAAACAAATCCGATATATTTCTGACGGTAGTCCGCAAGCTGCTTTTCATTCATTTTTTCAATGTGGGCTGATTTGAACACGATTTCACCCTTGGTGGGTTTTTCAAGACCTGCAATCAAATTGAGCAGTGTTGACTTGCCTGAACCTGAAGTGCCTAAGAGACAGTAAAACTTGCCCTGCTCAAAATCCAAGCTGACATTATCCAGCGCAACAATGCGCTCATCGCCCATTTTGTACACTTTTCGGACATTTTTAAGTGAAATAATAGGTTCAATAGTGGTGGACACTCCTAAAAATCCCTCCCTCGGGTGTGTTTACAAAATATTTAGGTGGCTGCAAACTACACGGACGGCCAATGGCCGCCCTTCATGCGGATTTCGTGCAATGTTCCGCTTACAGATTTGATTAGATATCTCCGGTATGTTCGGTACGCCAGGTGCGTACCAAAGGATACATCTTTTACAACAAGCGAAAAGCAGAAATTGTGACAAAAAGGCAAAATTTATTTCCTAAAGCCTTATTCATAGTTTTACAAAACATTTCTATAGCACTGCTGTATCATAAGTGTATCGGAGTTGTACCGCACATGCGGTATTTACTGAGATTCTTCAGTTTCGGCTTCTTCCAGCCTTGTTACAGTTACCTCTCCGATGCGTTTTTCCTGGACACTTTCAACCTTGAACACCACGCCTTGATATGTCACCTCAGGGAATTCGTCCTCTGACGGAATATGCCCAATCTGGCCTACGAGAAAGCCGCTAAGGGTGTCATATTCGTCGATGGGCAACTCAATTTCCAGGTGATTTCCTACAGTTTCCAAATCGGTAAGACCCTGAATCCTGTAAGCATCTTCGCCATGGTCGGCGATGTCGGGTAATTCATCCTCGTCATACTCATCGTGGATGCTGCCGACGATTTTTTCAACTAGGTCTTCCATAGTTACAATTCCCATAGTGCCGCCGTATTCATCTATTACGACAGCCATGTAGGTGTGTTCATCGCGCATTTCCTGAAATAGCTCGCCGGCCTTTTTGCTAAGGGGCACGAAATGTGCGTCGCGCAGCAAGTTTTTTAAGTCAAAATTGCTCAAGTTAGGGTTTGTGACCATGTAGTTGAGTAAATCCTTGGAATTGAGAATGCCCCTGACATTGTCAAGGCTTTCCTCATAGACAGGTACCCTGGTATAATTCTCTGCGGTGAGCACGCCCACAACAGCTTCGAAGTCGGAGTCTATAGGAAGGGCGATGACATCAATCCTGTGCCTGCAAATATCTCCGGCTGTAAGTTTATCAAATTCAAATATATTTTCAATCATGCCGTGCTCGCTCTCGGCAATATGCCCGTGGTCACTGCTTGACTCCACCATCAGCCGGATTTCTTCTTTAGTTATATCCTCTTCCATGTCATCGTCTGAAATACCTATGATTTTTAGCACTAATTTCGATGAAGCGGATAGGATTTTGACAAATGGGAATGCAATTATGGATAGAACATTTAGGATAGGAAGTGCCCTAAGAGCAAATGGGATGGCGTACTGCATGGCTATACGCTTGGGGACAAGTTCTCCAAAAATGAGGGAAACATACGTGAGAAGGCCTGTTATAACTATAAATATTACAGGCTCTACCACATTTTCGGACAGAGGTATGCCAATGCGCAGCGCCCAGTCAATAAGGGGGTCTGTAAAAGAGTTGGCGGCATAGGCACCTGAGAAAAAGGCTATAAATGTTATATAGAGCTGGGTGGTGGCAAAGAAGTTATGGGGTGTGTCCATTGTGGACAGCAGCCTCATAGCCCGCTTATCATCGGCCTCCACGAGCATTTTGACCTTATTTCTGTTTGACGAACTCACCGCGATTTCCAGGGAGGATAGGAAACCGCTAATCAATATGAGTATTACCAGTATTGCAATACTAACTAACAAAATATCTCACTCCTGTTGATGGGCATAATTAATCGCATACATCATACCCCATAACATTAAAAAAGTCCACAAAAAACAATGCTGGGCGTTGGAAAAACTGCTTTTGACCGGCGTGATGCTGTGGCGGGCGGTGGATGCACAAAAAAGCAATTGTATGGCTTATTTCAGAGGTGCCTTGTGCCCGTCTTGCTCAAACGGAGGCCGCTTCTCACTGAAA
>WQRL01000214.1 GCA_009786775.1 Oscillospiraceae bacterium | reverse complement strand
GATTTATCCGATGAAATAGGTGCTTGCAAAATAGCCATGGCTCACACAGCAGATGACAATACTGAGACAATTCTTATAAATCTTACCCGTGGTGCCGGGGCAGGCGGGCTTTCCGGAATTCCGCCCGTAAGGGGCAACATAATCCGGCCGATGCTCAGCGTTACACGCGATGAGGTAATGCAGTTTCTGGAAGATAGAGGGATTTCGTTTGTGGAGGACTCTACTAATGCGCAGGATATTCATGTCCGCAACAAAATAAGGCACCACGTAATCCCAGTCTTAAAAGAACTAAACCCCCGCCTGCATGAGTCCGCTAGAAACGCCTCTGCGCTCTTGAGGGATGATGAGTCGGCTCTAAATGGCCTTGCTGATTTATTTATTGATGAGCATTGCGAAGGATTAACAGCGGATGTTCACGCACTGCTAACTGCGCCCGTTTCGGTATCAAGCAGGGTAATCCGTAAACTCCACGGAGGCAAATTAACCTCCGCCCAAGTGAAATCTGTGCTAAACCTGTGTGCAGCAGAAAAGCCCTCGGCGAAAATTTCCTTGCCAAAGGTCACTGTGTACAGAAATTATGATACGATTTCCTTTGAGTCAAATGATCAGCACGGGCATGGCGGGTATCTTGGTGAACTTGCATCTGAGGGCTTTGAGGAAGTGTTTCCAGCCGACGGAGAGAGCATAATTATTTTCGGCACAGGACTAAAAATATCTTGCAGTTACAGGGTTTTTGATGATGAAATGGCCAATTTTAATAAAAGTTTAACTTCTTTCGTATTCAAAAGTATTGACATATATGGTAAAATAACCGTTAGGCCACGCCATGAGGGGGACAAACTAAGCATTTATGGCAGAGGTCACACCAAATCACTAAAGAAGCTATTTATCGAAAAACGGATTCCGGCGCGCAAGAGAGCGCTTGTTCCCGTTATTGCAGATAGCAGCGGAGTGCTTGGTGTGTACGGTGTCGGACGGAGCGGGCGAGCGGTGCCCCGGCCCGGAGATATGGCCGTTTTTATAATTTTTGAAGAAGCATAGCCGAGGGAGATCTTAATGAAGGATTTCATAAGAGAGATACTTTTTAGCGAAGAAGAAATATCAAGGCGGATCAATGAGTTGGGCGACACTATAACCCGTGAGTATGCAGGCAAAAAGCCGCTGCTCATAGGTGTTCTTAAGGGCTGCTTCGTGTTTTTTGCAGACATTTCAAGAAAAATTGATTTAGACTGCGAAATTAGGTTCATAACCGCATCATCTTATGGAAGTGGCACTATAACCTCCGGAGATGTGAAGGTCGGAATGGATTTTGACTTTCAAATCGAAGGCCGGGATGTGATTATAATAGAAGATATTCTCGATAGCGGTGTGACCCTTACCGCTCTTAAAGGCTTTATCCTGCAAAGAAATCCCGCATCGCTGAAAATTTGCACTATGCTAGACAAGGCTGCACGCAGGCAGGCGCCAATTGTTGCAGACTACATAGGCTTTGACTGCCCGGACGAATTCGTCGTGGGATACGGACTAGACTATGCCGAGCACTACCGCAATTTACCATATGTAGCAGTTTTGAAACCCGAGGCTTATTCGTAGGCCGCTTAATATATTATAGGAAGTGATAAATCTTTGAAACCTAGAAACAGAAGTCCGAGAGAAATAGGATTTTATTTCCTAATACTGATAGTCCTGGTATTAGCATTCTTTCTGGTGACAAATCCGGGAGAGCCCCTGTCTACGCCGATTGATTACTCGGAGATGAGGCGCTTATTCATGGAGGGCGAAGTCCTGTCGTTTGTTATAAGCAACCAGAATAGAGTGACCATGGAACTGCGGGAGAATTTCAGGGATAGCGGCAGCCCCCTTGTGAGGCACGAGCTCCTTGATATAAACATCTTCCACAGGGATATGGACGGGTACATAGTCGAACATATGAGGCGTGACTCCAATTTCACGTACAATTTCGACCCAGGTATGCGCATCCCGTGGTGGGTGTCGTTATTGCCCTACATAATCCTCATTGCAGCATTCTTCTTCATCTGGAATGCCATGATGAACCGCTCAGGAGTGGGCGGGGACAAGGGTGCCATGAAGTTTGGCAAGGCTAGGACGCGCCTTGCGACAGAGGATGCAAAGAAGGTGACATTTGCCGATGTGGCAGGTGCTGAGGAAGAAAAAGAGGAACTTCGTGAAATCGTAGACTTCCTCAAAGGACCTCAGAAATATATTACGCTCGGGGCGCGTATACCCAAGGGTGTGCTCCTTGTAGGCCCTCCGGGTACAGGTAAGACGCTTATTGCCAAGGCCGTCGCAGGTGAGGCGGGAGTTCAGTTCCTGTCAATTTCGGGTTCGGATTTTGTAGAGCTCTACGTGGGCGTGGGTGCCTCCCGTGTACGCGACCTGTTTGACCAAGCCAAGAAACTGGCTCCGGCGATAATCTTCATCGACGAGATTGATGCCGTGGGACGCCAGCGCGGCGCAGGTCTCGGCGGCGGGCATGATGAGCGCGAACAAACCCTCAACCAGCTACTTGTTGAGATGGATGGATTTAACACCAATGACGGCGTTATAATTATCGCCGCTACCAATAGGTCGGACATACTTGACAATGCGCTGCTGCGCCCGGGTCGTTTTGACCGCCAAGTATATGTAGGGCTGCCTGATATAAGAGGCCGTGAAGAGATTTTGAAAGTCCACGCACGTGGCAAGATTTTGGCCGAGGATGTGGATTTGGCAAGCATCGCCAAGGGCACAATCGGATTTACGGGCGCCGACTTAGAAAACTTGTTAAACGAAGCTGCCCTTCTGGCGGCGAGAGATAACAAACGCATGGTGACGATGAAGGATGTTGAAGAAGCTACCCTCAAGGTCATCGCAGGCCCTGAAAAGAAGAGCCGTGTGGTAACCCCCAAGAGCCGTAAAATCACGGCCTACCATGAAGCGGGTCACGCAGTTGTTGCGTTCTTCCTAAAAAATGTAGATCCGGTACACTTTGTTACCATAATTCCGCGCGGTATGGCAGGCGGTATGACAGTGTTCCGCCCTCAAGAGGATAAGGACTACACCTCCAAGAGCGAGATGTATGAGCGCATTGTTTCAATGCTTGGCGGACGTGTGGCGGAGAAGCTCTTCCTTGACGATATTTCGACAGGTGCTTCTAACGACATCCAAAACGCCACAGCCATCGCCCGTAGCATGGTTACAAAGTACGGCATGAGCGACAAGATAGGGCCGATTTCATTCGACGAGAGCAGCCGTTCTGTATTTATCGGGCGCGATTTCTCTCAGACGAAAAGTTATTCAGAGAAAACAGCCGCCATCATTGATGATGAGGTCAGAAGAATTTTTGACGAGGCGAGCAATGAGTGTGAGAGGCTTCTCAGCGAGAACCGCCACCTAGTAGAGGGCACGGCAGAGTACCTGCTTGAGTACGAAACAATGGATGGAGATGACTTCAAGTACTTCTGCGAAACAGGTGGTAAACTTCCGACACTCAAAGAGAAAAGCAAGATGAAAGACGGCTATGTGGAAGACGAAGATTTGACTTTTGATTTTTCAGGAGAGCAAAAAAGCAGTGAAACAGAAGCACCGGAGTCTCCGAATGATGATTTTCCCGATGTCCCCAATCTCAATGACTGGCTCGACGGAAGGGATGACAAGTTTTAGAGGCCGGCTGTAATGCTGCAAGCAAGGCGATATAATGAAGAAATTACCGGCAATAATAATTTTAATAATGATAGCAGTTTTGGCGGCGGGATGCGGAGATCGCCCGCCGCCAAACCCTGTGCAGACTTTGAGTGATTTACACGGTCGTGATATTGGTGCTTTAGGCGGTACGCCAGCGGAGAGGCTGGCTGACGAATATGGCACCAAATATGTTTTCGGGTCGGATGAAGAGTTAATGTTTCACCTGCTCCGCGGCACTATCGACAGTGTAATAATGGAGGCGACAGTGGCGGCAGAGCTTGTGTCGGAAACTCAGGGGGTTAGAATTCTGAGTGAGCCTTTGTTTATAGGCGAGCTGCGCTTTGCCATTGCCGTAGAAAATGGCGAGCTGCTGCGGGCTGTTAACACTGCACTAAATACCCTGCGCGGCAATGGTACGCTCAGGGGATTAAATGATATGATTTTTTCAGGCAGGCGCTTTAACTACGTGCCGCCTGAAGGCGTGGTGCAGCGTCCAGGATATTTGTCCTTGGCCGTTTCAGCCGATTCTCCGCCTTTTTCCTATAGGAATGAGCATGGGGAGTTTTCAGGTTTGGATATTTATGTAGCCCGCGCTATTTGTGATCTTTTGGGTGTGGAACTGCGGATAATTGAATATGATTCGTGGGAGCTAATAAGAGCTGTGAGATATGGCAGGGCAGATCTTGCGGCCGGCTGGTTG
>WQRL01000213.1 GCA_009786775.1 Oscillospiraceae bacterium | reverse complement strand
GTCAAAAATTGTTATTTCAGTTGGAGATTTGACGAGCCAGTACCCGCCATCCCTTCCACGGCTGCTCATTATCCAGCCAGTTCTTTCAAGTTTTTTGAGGATTTTATATGCAAACTGACTAGGTATTGCTTCGGCTGCACATATCTCTTCTGCTGTTGACTTTTCGCCACTCGCTAATGCGCGGATAATACGAAGGCCATAGTCGCACTCTTTTGTTAGAAACATAATAATTCCTCCCTATTTGAATGTAATATGTTTCATCTAAATTGTCAAGTATATCTGTTAAATTACTGTTAACTTTTTTCATAATTTCTGCATATATTGTGATATGCAATTTTGCCGAAGGAGGCGTACGCCATGTCAAATATGTCAAGTACGCAAAGAAAGGCCGTATTGGCCATATGTATTTTCAGTTCGATGGTCATGATATCAGCCATGACTGGTTCGCTGATGGCATATATCTACGATTCTTACCCCCATCTGCCTGTCACTACTGTCCAACTTATAATGGCTCTCCCTAGCCTCGTAGGTATCTTCGCCTCCTTTGCCGCAGGCTCGCTTGCGATGAAGTTTAACAAAAAACATCTTCTTTTATTTTCTGCCGCAACTAACCTGTTTTATTTCATAGTGTTCGCCCTGTTTGGGGTAAGCGGCCCGTTTTGGGTACTTCTGGCGGCATCGGCAGTTGCGGGAATTTCCCGCGGTGCCTCAATGACGCTTATGAACCTTGCCATTGCAGACTTTGTAGGCCCTGAAAAAAGCTCCACTTACATCGCCGTAATTGGAGCTGTGCTTCAGGCAGGCTCTGCCGTAGTCGGCGTTTTCGGAGGAATTATAGGAGCTATTGACGGCGGGGCTTACTGGAATTTTGCATTTTATCTGGGGCTTTTAATAATCCCGTCGATGATAATATTTGCAAGGCTTATGCCTAAGCACCCTGAGGCTCCTGCTTCACGTCAAAATGAAGAAGTCCCGCGGGCTGCCAAAGAAACTGACAATAGCCGCATACCTGTCAAGGCTTTTCTAATAGGTATTCTGCTGGTATTTTATTATATAAGCGTAAGTGCATATCTTCTAAATATCTCATATTATATAATATCAGAAAATAATCTAGGTTCATCGGCCGATGTAGGGTATATAAACTTTACATTCACAGCCATAGGTGTAGCCGTTGGTGTGTTTTACCGAAAATTTGAAAAGGTGCTGGGCAGTTGGAATATGCCCTTTAGCTACTTCACGACGGCTATAGGCCTTGGTGTGCTCTTATTTTTTAACACACATATCATAGGGGCCTATATTGCCGCTCTTCTCCTGGGCCTGGGTTTTAACCTTACAATACCTTACAACACAGTTTATTTTGTAAAAATCACTCCCCCGCAGCTCGTTCCGGTAACTGTAGCATTTGTTTCAGGCGGCATGAACTTAGGGATGTTTGTTGCACCGATGGTTCTAAATAGCCTTGGGGAGCTATTTAGCGCCGGGCTTGACGGTATCTTCAAATTGGGCATTATTATAGCAATAATTTGTACAATCGGCTCAATATTTGTCTTCCCAATGACGCATAAAAAGCATGCCCAGTGAGTGTGTTGTTACTCTGTTTTGAAATCATTTACGAAATAGTAACATTTTTTCGCCTGTTTTATTGCTTTAATCTATTGAATATTCTGAGAATTAGTGTATAATTTGTTAAGTGAAGCTGATATTTAGCATTGACAGGTTATTGTGCGGCTTCCGCTGTTTGGAGGCCGCTCTTCTTATAAGTAGCTCCAAGAAAAATTTTAGGGAGAAAATTGCCTGTGCTGAAGTTGGAAGACTACAACAAGGGATTAATTTGCACCGATATCACTAACTGTATTGACTGCAACAAGTGCATCCATGAGTGTCCCATCCTCAAGTCAAATGTATCTGTTATGGGGCGTAATGGGTACTACAGCATGTGTGTCGATGAGAAGGAATGCATCCTCTGTGGTACATGCCTTGACACCTGCGTGCACGGTGCAAGGCACTATAAAGATGATTGCGGCGGGTTCTTATCCGATCTTGAGCTGGGTAGGAATTTCTCCGTTATTGTTGCGCCCTCCTTTTATCTTAACTACCCAACTGACAGCAAACATATTCTAGGTTATCTTAAATCTCTAGGTGTCAAGAACTTCTATTCGGCGACTATAGGCGCCGACATATCCACATGGGGCTATATTAGCCATCTATTGGAAACTCGATCTGTGGGAAATATCGCCCAGCCCTGTCCAACGATTGTGCGCCATATAGAAAAACACCAGCCTAATCTCATGGGAAAACTTGTGCCCATTCAAAGCCCTATGATGTGCACTGCAATCTATCTCAAACACTACCGGGGCATAACTGAGGAACTTGCATTCCTAGGGCCGTGTATTGCAAAGAAAATTGAAATAGAATCCCCTCGGGGCATGGGGTTAATTAAGCACAATATTACCTTCAAAAGCCTGTCGGAACACATAAAGGCACACAATATTGACCTTGGCAGTTTTTCTGCTGCGGAGCTGGAGGACAGCCAGGGGGTAAGTGCCCTCTACCCCACCCCGGGAGGGTTGAGGGAAAACATTGAGTTTCACATGGGTGCCGAAGCATCTGTTATGCATATCGACGGCGAACGCAGGGTATATGAATGCCTAAACTTTTTAGCAAATAGCGCTGATGAGCAGGCAGCTCCTACCCCTGCGCTTATAGATCTTCTAAATTGCGGAAGGGGCTGTAGCTATGGCACGGGTTCGGAGTTTCGCAAAAGCGACAACTATAATGCAGCTTACCAGGCCGCTGCAATAAGAGGGCGTAGATTAGCTGTTTCCGACAAATATAACAGGGATATCCCCATACACCCAGCAGACAGGCTTAAACACCTCAACGAGAGATTTAAGAGCCTAAATCTTGATGATTTCAAATGTGAGTACAGAGCTGACACATCATTCCCATCTATCTCTATAAGCGAATTTGAAATCAATTCAATTCTTGATGAACAACTATATAAGCTAACTGAAAACGATAAGCACATAGACTGCTCTGCCTGTGGCTACAAAACTTGCCGCGAGATGGCTGAAGCCATCGCTTTGGGTATTAATCACAATAACAACTGTGTCTACTATGTCAAAAACTCGCTGGCTGAAAATACTCAAGTGATGGAGCAGAGGCTCAAAGCTATGCTGGATGCCTCACCTGTACTCTGTGCAATCTTTGATGATAATTTAGAGATAACCGAAGTTAACCAAGAAGCCGCCAACATTCTTAAACTCAATGACAAAAATGAGTACATAAGCAAATTTTTTGAACTCTCGCCTGAGTTTCAGCCTGACGGCATGCTCTCGCGGGAAAAGGTCCTGCTGTATGTCAAAAAGGCTCTGCAAACTGGAAACGCCTTTTTGCCGGAGTGGATGCATGTCACGCTAAGTGGTGAACTCGTGCCGGTAGAGGTGCATCTAAAGCGTGTAAAGCTCGGCGGAAAATTTGTAGTCATAGTCTATGCCCGCGACCTGCGCGAACAAAAGGAGATGCAGTCAGAACTTGAAGCCTCCTTGCTCAGGGAACAAGCAGCCAACATGGCCAAGACAAAATTCCTCTCAAACATGAGCCATGAAATCCGCACTCCAATGAACTCTGTGCTGGGCATATCGGAACTCCAGCTTAGAAAAGACATCCACCCCCCCGAAACAGAAGAGGCTTTTGCACGTATTTATAGTGCGTCAAACTTGCTTCTCACCATAATAAATGACATACTTGACCTATCTAGGGTCGAAGCCGGGAAAATGGAAATTATTCCTGCGCCCTATGACACAGCAAGTTTGATTGTAGATACAGTGCAGCTCAACTTAATGAGTATTGGCAGCAAGCGCATTGATTTTAAGCTAACTGTAGACGAAAACCTCCCTGAAAGCCTCATAGGTGATGAGGTCCGCGTCAAACAGATACTTAACAACATAGTATCCAACGCCTTTAAGTACACCATGGAAGGCTTTGTAAACCTAAGTATCTCCATCCAGGAACTCAGCAGCCCCGGTGAAACCACAATGGTTATTACGGTGGAAGACTCAGGGCAAGGCATGACTCAAACTCAGATAAACAGCCTTTTTGGAGATGTGTACACCCGCTTTAATCAAGGGCGCAACCGCTCAATTGAAGGCAGCGGGCTTGGGCTTGTAATAGCTGGTGAGCTCATAAACATGATGGGCGGCGACATAAGCGTCAAAAGCCGGCAAGGAAAAGGGAGCACATTTACAGTGACGCTTCCCCACAAGAAGTCAAATGATGCAGTACTCGGCCCTGTAGTAAAAGCGAGGCTTGAAAACCTCAGGGACACTCAGGTTGCTCTTAAAAAAATCTCAAAGTTTCACCGCGAACCCATGCCCTACGGCCGGGTGCTTGTGG
>WQRL01000212.1 GCA_009786775.1 Oscillospiraceae bacterium | reverse complement strand
ATTGACGATTTTTCCGGCCTGTAGAAACTTTATATCCATAGTTTTTATTATTCGAGGATGTCGACACTGATGCGCTTGCCTTGGCGCTGGGCGACGCTGCGCATTAGTGCACGGATTTCTTTGGCAATGCGGCCTTGACGGCCAATTACCTTGCCCATATCCGACTGGTTGACGCGAAGCTCAAACACCGTTTCTGTATCTGTTTCGCGCTCAGTGACAGATACTTCCTCGGGATTGTCAACGAGGTTTTGAGCTATGTAAATTAGCAATTCTTTCATTATGCAACCTCAATTTTTGTCAAATTTAGCTTTGACTTATTT
Organism: Oscillospiraceae bacterium; assembly: GCA_009786775.1. Classification (GTDB taxonomy): domain Bacteria; phylum Bacillota; class Clostridia; order Oscillospirales; family Oscillospiraceae; genus WRMH01. Next base: position 4,084 of record WQRL01000212.1, on the reverse strand, counting down.
ATGCATCTGCCTCTGCTTATTCTTTGTCAGCTTCTACAGTTTCTTCTGCGGCGGCTTCAGCTACATCAGCTTTTCCGGTTGCTCCGGCCTGCGCTTTTTTCAAAAGAGCCCTGACTGTATCTGTTGGCTGCGCACCGTTTTTTACCCAGTACTGTGCGCGCTCAACGTCCACATTAATTATAGATGGGGTGGCCAGGGGGTTGTATGTGCCGATTTCTTCAATGAACCTGCCGTCGCGGGGTGATTTTGAGTCTGCCACTACGATTCTGTAGAACGGATTTTTCTTCGCGCCCATTCTGCGCAGTCTGATCTTTACCATGTTTATGTTTCCTCCAAAAATTTGTTTTATGTTTTATATATATAAATTACATTCCAAACAGGCCTTTTTTGCCGCGCCCGCCGCCGAACATTGCAGGGATTTTGCCTTTTGACAACTGCTTTGTCATGGCTTGCATGGCTTCAAATTGTTTGAGTAATCTATTAATATCTACTACTGCCGTGCCGCTGCCCGCTGCGATGCGTTTCTTGCGGCTGCTGTTTAGTACAGATGGGTTATCCCTTTCGTGGGGTGTCATGGATAGTATAATCGCCTCGGTTTTGGCGAGCATCCCCTCGTCTATGGATGCCCCGGAAAGAGCTTTTGCATCCATGCCCGGGAGCATACCTGCAATATCGGACATGCTGCCCATGGACCTGATTTGAGTTAACTGCTCATAGTAGTCGGCGAGTGTAAACTTGTTTTTGAGCAGTTTTTCTGTCATTTCCTTTGTCTTCTTCTCATCAAAGGCCTGCTCGGCTTTTTCTATGAGTGTCAAAACATCGCCCATGCCCAGGATTCGCGAGGCCATGCGGTCAGGGTGAAATGCTTCAAGCTGGTCGAGTTTTTCACCTATGCCGGCAAATTTGATGGGCTTGCCTGTTATGGCCCGGACGGACAGGGCTGCACCGCCGCGGGCATCGCCGTCTAGTTTTGTCAAGATGACTCCGTCAATTTCCAGAGCTTCGTTAAATGCCGAGGCGGCGTTTACGGCGTCTTGGCCTGTCATGGAATCTATTACGAGCAAAATTTCGGTGGGGTCAACGGCTGCTTTGACGTTTTTGAGTTCTCCGATGAGTTCGTCATCTATGTGCAGGCGGCCTGCGGTGTCGAGAAAAACCATGTCGTGGCCGTTCTTTTCGGCGAAGGCTATGGACTTCTTTGCGATGTCAACAGGGTTTGACTGCCCCATTTCGAAAACGGGGATGTCGAGCTGTTTGCCGACAGTCTGTAATTGCAAAATAGCCGCAGGTCGGTATATGTCGCAGGCGACTAAAAGAGGGTTTTTGCCGTGGTTTTTTCTCATGTATGCCGCCAGTTTGGCTCCGTTAGTGGTCTTACCTGAGCCTTGAAGGCCGATTAGCATTATTACGGTGGGGGGCTTTGAGGAAATTGTTATTTTCGAATTTTCACCGCCCATGAGGGTGCAGAGTTCTTCGTTTACTATTTTGATTACCATTTGTGCGGGGGTCAGGCTTTCAAGGACGTCTGCGCCGAGGCATCTTTCGCTGACGGTCTTAACGAAGTCACGCACAACCTTGTAGCCCACGTCTGCTTCAAGCAGGGCAAGGCGCACTTCGCGCATGGCTTCTTTGATGTCGGCTTCTTTGAGCCGGCCTTTGCCACGCAGCTTCTTAAACGCTGTGTTTAATTTTTCGGATAAGCTTTCAAATGCCATAATTGTTCCTCTATAGTTGTTTGTATGGGCATATGTTATTTTTCCGCTAGTCTTGTGAGTGTATCTGCAAGCTGCCCGGTTATGTCGGATGCCTGTGGGTTGTCTTTTGTGAGTTGCAGGAGCTTCGTTGTAAGGTTTCTTGCGTGCTCTAATTCAGCTCTTGTTTCAGCCCACTTGCTCACTATGCCTGTCTTGCTTTCCATCTGCCTAAGGGAGTGTTCAGCTCTGCTGAGCATGTCGTGAACACCTTGGCGCGAGATGCCTGCCTGTGCTGCGATTTCGGACAGGGATAGGTCTTCGTTGTGGTATAGGTCGAAGTACTCCCGTTGTTTTTCCGTGAGGAGGTCGCCAAAGAAGTCGAAGAGCATTGTCATTTGTAGCAGGTTGTCGCTCATTTTTCACCCCTGTAAAGTATGGATGCTTGACACCTGAAATATAGTAGCTTATTTTATTACAATTGTCAAGTTCAATTTGCAAGGTTTCCGCTTTTGTTTTCCGGCTTTGCCCAGAGGGGGTTGTTGCAATTTGCGACTTAAAAAAATAAACACCCGATAACTCGGATGCTTATCCTTGTAGGGTACTCCTTTGGCTACCCATCCGGGACGCCCGGTCCCCCTACATCCACAGAATACCATATCTACTTCTTTATTTCAATAACTTTTTCAAATTTATCAACCAAAATCACTCGCTTGAGTTTTGTACGTTTCCTTGCTTCAATCTGTACTTTCTTCTCGACAGCATCAATGTCCATTTTAGTTCGTCTTGCATCTAAAATCATATAGCCAGACTGCCTTGAAGCATTCCGGAACTGGTTGCCGATTGTTGACTTTGAATCTCCGGAAGGGCTTTTAATTTCCCACGATACACCAAGCATTTTGATGTCTGCGGATTTGCGCCTGTAATCATCAACGGGCACAATAAATTCAACTGTAGTGCGGTAATGACGAGCAAGAATATATGCAACATCTATTTCATGCTGCTGTGGCGGGTTGGGGTGGTTTACAGGAAAAATAACTTGGCCGGGGTTTTGTTGTTTTCTTTTTTTCTTAGACATGGAGCATATTATAGCAGGTCTTTGAGAAATAGTATAGCATTTTTCATCTCTATTGCATGTCGGAAGACTCACTTCGGATCAGCCCCTCCAAAAACTCTGGGAGAAGGCTGGTATGTCAGTTAACAAGTTTGAAACATTCGTTAATAAAATAGAAAAATAGCTTCGATATTATGGAACAAATATTTAACAAATGCGTCTAACTCAATACAAGCGATAATAAACAAATGAAGGAATGGTGGAAAAAATGAAAAAAGTACTTTCGGTTTTGCTTTTGTCAGTTTTGTCGGTTTTGGTTTTGTCTTCTTGTGCTGCAAACTATCTAGGGCTAGTGCCTGCGGCTACGGCTGATTCGGCTGTAAGGCAAGAGTTTGGGTCGGGCGGCGGTGCTTGGCGTGCAAGCCAGAATGTTCTTTGGGGGGAAGTTGCTGACTTTGCTCCAGCAATGCCTGTTCCTGCCCCTGCTTCTGCGCCGATGGATATGATGGCTGAGATGGATGTGGCCATCGACAGCCCGTCTGTGGCTGGGGAGGCCTATGGGGGTGGCTCGGGCCTTGTGCCGATTACGCCGCCTGTTTCTGAATCATCCCTTGCGGAGAGAATCATATATACTGTCAGTGCGGATATTGAAACACTGCATTATGAGCAAACCCTTGAGCAGGTTAACAGACTTATGGCTCTCAATGGGGCGTTTATTGAAAGCCACTTTGTCGGCGGTGTCAATTTAGAAAATACTATGATGGGCTGGAACAGCATGAGAACTGCCAGGTTTACGCTGCGTGTGCCGACCCATAGGTTAAATGCCGTGACGGCTGATCTTAGTTTGCTGGGGAATGTGGCGTCGCTGAGCAGCGATGCGCAGAATATAACACAGCAGTTTTCGGATACTGAGGCCCGTCTGACAACGCTGAGAACTCAGGAAACCAGGCTGCTTGAGCTTCTTATAAATGCTGAGAACATTGAAGAGATGCTTGCTATTGAGGACCGTTTGAGCTGGGTGAGGTTTGATATTGAGTCCATGACTTCAACTCTGCGCAATTGGCAGAATCAGATTGACTATAGCACACTGCACCTGTTCGTCAGGGAAGTTGAAGAGTTTACAGTAGCCCAGCCGAGAGATGAGAGGGGATACTGGCAGCAAATGGGCGATGGTATCGTTGACACCCTGCGGGGCATCGGACGGTTTTTCATGGATATCTTCATGTGGTTTGCGACGAATATCCCAATCCTAATTATACTGGCTGTGGTTGTTATCGTGATAATAGTTATTATCAGAAGGCAGCTTAGGAAGGTTAGGGTGCCGAGGCAAAATTCTGAT
>WQRL01000211.1 GCA_009786775.1 Oscillospiraceae bacterium | reverse complement strand
GTGCCGCTAAACGTGGAAGTAAACTTTATAGACATTAACTTTGGGCGGCAGTTCCAGCATGTTACCGATGAGATTAATCTTGCGGCGTCACTAATGATTATCCAAGGCCGCGGAAATGGCATATTTGACCCGACGGCGATGGTGACAAATCAAGAGGCTGTGACAATGTTCCTGCGTGCTCTGGGCGTGCCGGTAGACTATAGCACTGCTATGGTGACTGCGCGTGAAAGCGGCCTAAACGGTATCGGGGCTGTTCCAGATGCGCCGATGTCGCGTGTAAACACTGCGCGACTGATAGTTAACGCACTATATGCAATGGGAATGGATCCGCAAATTTCGGAGCAGCTTGCTCAAAGTGTCCTTGCAGATTTCCCCGATGCGGGCAATCTGACAGGGGACGAAAGGCTTGCTTTGGCCATCTGTGTATATCTTGGTATTTTCCAAGGTGCAGCAGGTGGGTCACTAAATCCAAACCAGACACTACAGCGCAGCCAAATGGCTAGCCTTGCAGTGCGCTTGCAAGAGGTCATCCTCGGAACACAGTAAGCGGCTGCATACTTAGCAAAACATAATTAGGATGCGGCGGGCAGCGGGTCTGCTGTCCGCCGCACCGAGATAGATGAGGCAATATACGAATTATGTATATTTTTGACGGGATATGTTTACAAAATGGACGTGAAACCAATATGGATAGCCTGCTTTTAGCGGAGCGTGAAGTAAGCGGCGTTCCGGTATTGCTGTCGGTAGTATGCGACGGGGTTGGAAGTTTGGCAGACGGGGCGCTTGCTGGCACAGAGTCTGTACGGCTTCTAAATGAATGGTTTTACGGGCTTACCGATTTGAGCCGTGCAGGTGTGCGGCTGCGAGATGAGGTATCTATAATAAATTTGAAAATTGTGGCTGATTCTGCAAAGTTAGGCGTGACTACGGCAACGACGCTGTCTGCACTGCTGCTGGTGGACGGTCATTACTATATTGTGCATTCGGGTGACAGTAGGATATATGAAGTGGGTTGCAACAGGCTCATTGCGATGACAACCGATACCGTTAATGAACTAGGGAAGCTAACCTCATGTATTGGACGCCATGAGAAGCCTGAACTGCACTATGCTGAGGGTATAATTGATTGTAATCTCTTTCTTTTGTGTTCAGATGGGCTTTATAAGCGCGTAAGTGAAACATGGATATTTGAGAACATCAGGGCCGATACCCGCAAGTCCCTGCGCAAAACGCTTAGTGATTTGTCAAACTATGCCATTGAGCAAGGCGAACGTGATAATATTTCAATAGCGATCATAAAGATTGTTTAATGTGTGAGGTGTGAAAAATGAAAATACAACTTCTGATTGCCAGTGCCGAAAAAGATTACTCTGAGCATCTTTCCAAGGTGCTCTCAGCGAAACATGCAGATACCTTTGTGGTTGCTTCTTGTACATCGCAGGCGAGTTTGAGTGATGCGGTTTCTGCAAGGAAATACGATGTAATATTAATTGAGCCACAGTGGGAGGGCTTCTTGGATGCGCAGAGCGCAAGGCTGGTGCTTGTACTTTGGAATGAGCATGAGCAAGTTCCTGAGTTTACATCAGGATTAGGGCGTGTATATAAATATCAGCGCATTTCTACGCTTGTCAGCGATATTCTTTCGCATTATGCAAGCGTGGCATCAGGCCTCGGAGGTGTAGGTGGGGAAGGAGCAGGAGAAGTTGTTGCAGTATGGTCTCCTGCGGGCGGTGTAGGCAAGACAAGCGTTGCCCTGGCCTATGCGACGCGTTGTGTATCTAATGGAAAAACGGCCACCTACCTTGATTTGGAGCATTTTTCAGGTACGGATGCATATTTTTCCGGCGATGGGCGAAGCATTAGCCTTCTTTTTGAAAAGCTGCACTCAAATACCGAAATTCTTATAAAAAGTGTGAGGCAACACGATAGCGGCTCAGGTATTGATTATTTTAACCCGCCAAACAACTATGATGATATCAATGAGCTTACGGTGGAGGACGTTACAGTGCTTACATCTGCGTGTGCGCGCTCTTGTGATGTGGTGGTAGTTGATTTGCCGAGTATGTGTGATAAACGCACTAAGGCAGTATTAGAGCTCGCAGACAAGGTGTTAATTGTGACGGACGGAAGCAAGACGTGCTCTGCAAAGCTCAATATTTTCCTTTTACAGAACAATGTCTTCGGCGATATAAAACATAAGTCCGAACTGGTTGCAAATAAAGGGGCGAAGATTCAAGATGAAAGGTTTGAGGTGGTTGTAAAGCTGCCTATGGTGCAGTCCGCTGATCCAATCAGCGTATACAAAACTCTCTCCGGCAGCATGACCTAGCGGGAGAGTGAGGCTCGGGTATACAAGCAATCGGGCGGCTTGTCATTGGGGTGGCGGTCGTTTCCATGAAGATTTGTAATCTGATGAAATCGCCGCTTACCGCTATGGTGGGCGGCTATTTCTTCTTGCGTGGTCAATATCAATATCTGCTGTGTCGTGTTTGTGAAATTCAGATTGACAAAATAAGGAAATCGCTGTAATCTAGGAAAAAATCATGAGAGTGGGGAGCGTATGTCGAGGCGTTGCTTTATTGCGGGGGCGGGGGAGTATTCAGGGAAGTACGTGCCCCGGGATGGGGATTATGTGATTGCCGCTGATGCTGGACTTACGCATCTTGGGGCGCGTGGAATTGCGGCGGACCTTGTTGTTGGGGATTTTGATTCCTTGGGGGTCAGGCCGGAGCATCCGAATATATTGCAAAGCCCTTTTGAAAAAGATGATACGGACTTGATGCTTGCTGTCAATGAGGCACTCTCGCGTGGTTATGATACCCTCATAATTGATGGGGGGCTGGGTGGCAGGCTGGATCAGACTTTGGCGAATTTGCAGATTTTGGCAAATATAGCAGGGCGGAGTGCGCGCGCTGTGCTGTTAGGGAGCGGGATGTGTGCCACTGCTGTTAAGGATGGTGCGGTGCATTTTTCACTGGGGTGTTTGGCGCAGCAGAGCGGCGAAAACATACCGGAAACGGAAGGAAAGCGGTTCGTTTCTGTGTTTTGTGCAGGAGGAAGTGCCTTCGGGGTGAGCCTGAGGGGGTTAAAGTACCCGCTTTCGGATGCGGTGCTCACACATGACTACCCTCTGGGTGTGAGTAATGAATTTACAAAAAACACCGCTGAAATAGCGGTGAAGGATGGGACACTAATAGTTATCTGGACAGGCGGGATGGAAATTTTGAAAGGAATAATGTAAGAATATGGTAGATTTAAGTAAAATCAAGGGTGCGATTTTTGATGCGGATGGGACGCTGTTCGATTCGATGTGGAAGTGGCAGAGTGTCGAGCGGGGGTATATAGAGAGCCTGGGAATAGTGGCTGAGGATGGTTTGGAAGATGTTTTGCGTAAGCTGAGCCAGCAGGAGGTGGCGGAGTATTTCAAGGAGAAATATGGCCTTGAAAAATCCGTGCAGGAGATAACCGATGAAAAAAATGACATCATGGAGTTATTTTACAATAATGAAGTCACGCTAAAGCCGGGTACTGCCGAGCTTTTGGAAAAGCTAAAGAGTTTGGGAATCAAGATGTGTGTTGCAACTGCGTCTGACAGGTACTTGATTGATGCAGGGCTCAAGCGTTTGGGTATTTTCGAGTATTTTGAAACAACGCTTACATGTCCTGACGAAAATACGACAAAGAGCGTGCCTGATATTTTTATTAAGGCAGCTAATGTTCTCGGTACGGAAATTTCGGAAACCGCTGTGTTTGAAGATGCAATTCACGGGGTAACTTCTGCAAAAAAAGCCGGGTTTACTGTCGTAGCAGTTTATGATGATTCCATGGCAAACGTGCAAGATGAGATAAAGCAGCTTGCCGATTATCATTTTAAGGATTTGAGTTATGTTGCTCCAGGATGTCCGCAATCCGTTTAGAGGCTAGGCCGTCGCCGTAAGGGTTTGAGGCTTTGCTCATGGAGTCATAAAGGGCGGTGTCTGTTACAAGGCGCTTAAATCCTTCGTAGACGTCATTTTCTTCAGTGCCCACAAGTTTGAGCGTCCCGGCTGCAACGCCTTCGGGGCGCTCTGTTGTGTCGCGGAGCACCAGGACGGGCTTGCCGAGGGAGGGGGCTTCTTCCTGGATGCCGCCGCTGTCGGTCAAAATTAAGTATGACTTGGCTAAGAAGTTATGAAAGGGGAGCACATCAAGGGGGTCGATGAGGCGGATGCGCTGGTGGCCGCCGATTTCGCTTTCCGCAGCTTGCTTTACAGCGGGGTTTAGATGTACGGGGTAAATTACTTTAAGGTCAGAAAATTCATCGACTACATTGCGTATGGCCCTGAAAATCCGTCGCATGGGCTCACCTAGGTTCTCACGCCTGTGAGCTGTGAGCATAATGAGCCTTGAGCCGTCCACCCAGTCCAGCATGGGG
>WQRL01000210.1 GCA_009786775.1 Oscillospiraceae bacterium | reverse complement strand
TACGCAAGAAACAGTGGTAACATCGCCGGTTCCAATATCTTCACGCAAAGCCGAAAGCAAGAAGCCGTCAAGGCCTAAATATAATTCGTTCATAGTAAACCTCCATAATAAGCAGACAGCGGTCATAGGCCGTCTGAAAATCCAAGTAGCAATTGATATAGTCGAGGATGGTGAATTAAATGGACATGCAATCATTTTTCATGATTGGCGGGGGAATCGGTTTTATATTTTTAATGACTTGCCTCGGTGCGGCAACGGTGTTTCTTTTTCGCAAGAAAGATTCCTCTGGCACAGGCTCTGTATTTTTGGGATTTGCGGCTGGGGTTATGATTGCCGCCGCGGTCTGGGGGCTGTTAGTCCCAGCAATTGAAGAAGCCCAGGCAGCGGGTCATATCCCGTGGATTCCTGCGGCCGGTGGCTTTATACTCGGCGTGCTGTTTCTTCTGGGACTTGACAATCTCATCCCTCATATCCACCCTGTGGAAAATATAAGGGAGGGGATGAGGAGCACCTCGAAGCGCACGACACTCCTGATTTCTGCGGTTACGCTGCACAATATACCCGAGGGCATGGCCATAGGCCTGGCCTTTGCGCTTGCGGCGCAGCAGGGTGGAGATGCTGCTCTTTACGCCTCTGCCGTGGCTTTGGCGATTGGTATAGGAATACAGAACTTCCCGGAAGGGGCGGCGATTGCCCATGTGCTCAGGCAAGAGGGATTTTCCAAGGTCAAATCATTTTTTTATGCGTGCCTAACTGGCGTAGTTGAGCCACTCTTTGGAGTGGTTGCCGTGCTTATAGCTGCGTGGATTGCTCCTGCAATGCCGTGGCTGCTGTCGTTTGCAGCCGGCGCGATGATATATGTGGTCGTGGAAGAGCTAATCCCGGAAGCCCACTTAGGCTCACACTCACATTCCGGCTCACTTAGTGTTGTGGCGGGATTTCTTGTTATGATGGTGCTTGATATAACAATCGGTTAGGGCCCCGGAGAAAAGGCCGAGGAGAGGCTTCAAAGCACAAAACTATCTGTCTAAATAGTGGGAGCCTATGCTTTCCGGCCGGTTTAAGGCAGCTTCCGTTATGGCTTTTGCCACGGCTGCTATGTTAAGAGTTTCCAGATAGGCGAGGCTATCATCTGAAACGGATTCCAGCAATGAGAGTTCCTCACTGATTATTTCAAGTGCGAGCTTTAAGCCTTGAGTTGTCCGCAGGGCACCGCAGTGGGCACTCATGGTTTCTTGAATTTTCTCACGGTGCTTCGGATAGTCAAGCTGCGCACCCTGCCTGGGGGGGATGTTTTCCAAAACAGGGGCTGTGCGGGGCGGGGATTTGCCGTGGGATGAGTTAATAAATTGAGCGGCTCTGCGGCCAAAGACAAGACATTCCAGCATTGAATTTGAAGCTAGGCGGTTTGCCCCGTGCACACCCGTATTTGCGGCTTCACCGCAGGCAAACAGGCCGGGTATGTTAGTGCGCCCGTCTATGTCAGTTTCAATGCCGCCCATCATATAATGCTGGACAGGGCAGACAGGGATTTTGTCCTTTGCTATATTTATGCCCTGGCTAAGGCAAACCTTGTAGATAGTGGGGAAGCGGGTTTTAAGGAAACTCTCAGATTTTGCGCTGATATCCACAAAGGCATGGTCTTCACCGCTATCGCGCAGTTCCTTTAGTATGCCTCTTGCAACAATGTCCCTCGGGGCTAGTTCAGCGAGTTCGTGCTGGCCTACCATGAAGCGCTCGCCCTTGCTGTTTACCAGCAGGCCGCCCTCGCCCCTGACCGCTTCCGAAATTAGAAACTCGTTGCCGTCGCTGTCCGCGCGCCACAGCCCTGTGGGGTGAAACTGTACAAACTCGATGTTTCTAAGTTTTGCGCCCGCCCTCATGGCGGCGGCAATGCCGTCACCAGTTGCAATCGAAGGGTTTGTGGTGGACTTGTAAATTTGGCCGATGCCACCTGTGGCTATAACCACATTTTCTGTTTTGATATATACAAACTTTCTGTCGTTATACTTTACTATGACACCTGTTACGCCGCTTTCCCCTGTCACTATGTCATAAAGGCAAGATTGGCCGCTGAATGTTATGTTTTTACATTTTGAAACAATGTGCGACAGAGCTTTGAGTGTTTCACGCCCGGTGGCATCGCCCCCTGCGTGTACGACCCTGTTCTTGTTGTGACCACCCTCTCTAGTGAACTGGAGTTCTCCAAATTCGTCAAGGTCAAAGGGTACATTGAGCTTGACGAGATTTCCTATGTCGTCAGGCCCTTCGTTTACAAGCACTGTAGCGGCGTCGATGTCACTAAGCCCCGCCCCGGCAACGACAGTGTCCTCTAGGTGGAGCTCAGGGGTATCCCCTTCGTTTATCGCGGCTGCAATCCCGCCCTGAGCCAGCCAAGAGCTTGAAATATCAATGTTATCCTTAGCGATGATGACACACCGCAGATTTTCATCCAAGTTGAGCGCGGTGTACAGCCCCGCAAGGCCGGCACCGGCTATTACCACATCGGCTTCAAATGTGTTTTCAATCTTGGTGTCCCTGCAAATTGCATATCTCACAGTAGTGCTCCTTAGTATATTGGATTCTTTAGAGCAGTATAGCAGATGCAAATACGTTTCACAATACCTAAACGCCAGCTGGGGCGGCTTTGACTTTTTTTGCCTAAAATGTTACCATAACTAAGCAAATACTGATGGAGGTGCCGTTTTGAAGGTGTATATGATTAGCGTGACATGGGATTGCCACGGCGAGGTGTGGTGTGCAGTAAATGAGAAAATCCCTTTTGCAATGGAGTGTGCTTGTTTTGATGAGCTAATTGCGGGAGCTAAGGTGGCGGTTCCGGAGATAATTGAGTTAAACGGCCTTGAGCCTGCGGGGATTTTGCACTTTATGGCTGAGCGCAGGGAGGGTGTGATGTAATGGGGCCATTTGAAGAGATTGTCAGAAAAAGCCTTGAAGATGGCGGGTGTTTGTTCGTCAAGTGGGGTAAAGGCAGCTATGAAGTTTGGCTAAATCCTGTCAGTGGAAAGTATTTTCCGGTTGATGCTTCAATAAAGTCAAGGCGAAATGCAAATGTTATTTTGAAGCTGGCCGGAGTAAATAAGGAAGTATAATGATAGATATTTCGTTTCAAAATATAAAAAAGGCTTTTGAGGAAGGAAATGACATTCTTGACGGCATTACTTTTGATGTAAATCAGGGTGAGCGTGTCGGCCTTCTAGGCAAGAATGGGGCGGGAAAGACCACTCTTTTGAGGATAATTACAGGGGAACTCTCATCTGATGAGGGAGAGATAGTTATGCCCGGATTTAAGAAGCTGGGCCTAATCTCCCAAATTCCTGTTTTCCCGCAAGGATACACTGCAAACGATGTTTTGAAAACAGCCTTTGAGCACTTAAAAGAAATAAAGTCTGAGATGGAGAAACTGGAGAAACTTATGGCCGAGGGAGCCTCGCCCGATGTTCTAAAGCGTTACGACAGCCTGGCCTTTGAATATGAGAGGCAGGGAGGGTACAACACGGAGTTTGAGCTAAACAGGGTAGCCAACGGCCTGAGGATTCCCGAGGCTCAGAAGGAGCAGCTTTTTGATACACTCTCAGGCGGAGAGAAGACGCGCATTAACTTAGCCCGCCTGATTTTGGAAAATACCGACATATTGCTTCTGGACGAGCCTACAAACCATCTGGATATGCGGGCGACAATGTGGCTTGAGGAATTTCTTCTGAAATTCAAAGGCACTGTTTTGATTATCTCCCATGACAGATATTTTTTGGACAGGACAATCAGCCGCGCAATTGAGATTAAGGGCGGCAAGGCTGAATTTTATAGCGGCAACTACAGCTACTATGTTGTGGAAAAGCAGCGCCGGTATGAGGAGCAGCTTGAGAAGTTTCAGCGGGAGCAGGTTGAAGCCAAACGGTTGCGGGATGCAGCCGATAAGCTCTGGCTGTGGGGCACGGGGAACAAAAATTTAATGAAGAAGTCCCACGCTATACGCAGAAGGTCAGAGCGTGTGCAGCAGACTGACAGACCCGACAAGGACAAGTCAATGCGCGTGAAGTTTGGTGAGCGTGAATTTAGGGGCGATGAGGTTCTGGTTTTCAAAAAGCTGGAAAAGTCATTTGACGGGCGCAAACTAGTTGATATTGATGAGCTTGAAGTACACGGCGGTGAGCGGATTGCTATAATAGGTGACAATGGCAGCGGCAAGACTACCCTTGTAAAAATGATAATGGGCGAGTTGAGCCCAGATTCGGGGTCTGTAAAGAAAGGCCCGTCTGTTAAGCCTGCTTATTTGCCGCAGGTGGTAAAATTTGAACATCCTAGGCGGACACTGGTGGATACCCTAATTTATGAGCAAAATGTAAGCCCTCAGACAGCCAGGAACAGGCTCGGAGGCTTTATGTTCTCAGGGGAGGATGTCTTTAAGTTT
>WQRL01000209.1 GCA_009786775.1 Oscillospiraceae bacterium | reverse complement strand
ATTGTATGGCTTATTTCAGAGGTGCCTTGTGCCCGTCTTGCTCAAACGGAGGCCGCTTCTCACTGAAACTTCGCCTGCAATTGCTTTTGTGCGGTTACAATCTAGTGCCTATAACGCCTGCCTCTAGGTTGTATCAAGAACTATTCCAAGGACTGCTGCAAGGTAAATCTTGGCTACTGCCCGTTTCCAATCTGCCTTAGTACCTGTTCGGGGTTTGATGCGTTTTGCATGGCAGTTTCGCGGGTTATGTCACCGTTTTTGAACAGCTTGATTATGAATGCATCCATTCCTATCATACCGTCTTGGGATGAGGTTTGGATAATGCCGTCTATTTGGTGGGTTTTGGCCTCTCGGATTATGTTGCTGATGGCGTTATTGACCCTCATTATCTCAAATGCGGGAATCGACTTGCCCTCCTTGTTGGGCATGAGCCTTTGGGAAACTACCATGCGCAGTACCATGGAAAGCTGCACGCGGACTTGCTGCTGCTGTTCGGGAGGGAAGATGTCAATTATTCTGTCTATGGTGTTTGCGGCTCCAACTGTGTGGAGGGTGGAGATTACCAAATGCCCTGTTTCGGCGGCGGTTATAGCTGTTCTTATAGTTTCGTGATCTCTCATTTCACCGAGCAGGATTATATCAGGGGCTTGCCGCATACAGGCTCTAAGGGCGGTGCCGTAAGAGCTTGTGTCTGTGGACACTTCGCGCTGGCTGACGAGGCTCCGGTTGTCCCTGTGGAGATATTCTATAGGATCCTCCAAAGTTATTATATGGCAGTTTCTGGTGTGGTTTATTGCGTCTATTATACAAGCTAGAGTTGTGGATTTGCCGCCGCCGGCGGGGCCTGTGACGAGGACAAGGCCGTGTTTTTCCGAGGCGATTTTCATTACCTCATCGGGTATCAAAAGATCTTTGTAATCAGGGATGCTAAAGAGGACGACCCTTATGATAGCGGCCATCGTGCTGCGCTGGCGGTAAGTGTTGACCCTAAATCTTGCAAGGCCGGGCACCGTAACGGGGAAATCGTCATCGCCTGTTTCAAGGTATTTTTTCATGGGGCGTTTGCCCAGTTCGTAAAGACCCGTGATTAGCACTTCCGCCTCCGAGGGCTGAATAAAGCCTTCGCTCTGAGGTGTTATAACGCCGTCTTTCTTAAAGGAGATTCCGCGCCCTGCGCCGATGAAAATGTCAGAGGCTCCTTCCTCTACAGCTTTTTTTAACCAATCAATCACCATCGGTATCCATTCCTCTCCTATAATAGTGTGGCCACGCTATCTAATTTTGCTATGTCACTGCTTGATAATGTCTTATTACTCAGAGTCCGGGTCAGTGGCGGTTTCCCACGGGTTGCCATCTCCAAAACCAAAGCCGCCATCATCTAGTTCTTCTCCCGGCGGGCCTGTCCAGATATTAAGCCCTCCGTCATAGACCCATTCATCAGTGTTGTAAAGCCGCCAGCTTATTATATCGTAGCGGTCATAATATATGGCGAGCCTTACTAATATTGCAATGCGCTCATCAATAGGGGAGGAGAAGGTTATAATTTCGGCTCCGCTATCAAAGTCCGTCTGGGTGTGAACTTCGACCCCCTGAACTTCTTGGGGTATTTCATCAGCCATCAAAATTTCTGCTACAATGCTCTCTGCCAGCGCGTCCGCTTCGAAAAATCCCGTCACCAGAACGGCTTCGTTTTCGACGAGCCTGCGGTCATTGGATGCCACTACAAATGTTATCAGAGAAAATACTGTTAGGCAAAGCACGGCAAAAACCAGTACTATAGATGCGCTGCCTACACCGAGTCCACCTCTGCTCATAGTTAAGCACCCCCTATGGGCAGCCTGACGGCTACGGGAAATGAAACTAACTCATCACCGGAAATGCGGTTAACAGTGAGGGTTGTGGTTGTAAGCAGGGGAGTAGGCGTGGGCACAGCCGGGGGCGGCGCTGAGTGGTTGCCTGTCAGCCTCAGTATATACTCAGCCGCTGTCTCGGAGGAAACTTGCCAGTTGCTGTCAAAAAATACGGTAATGGCACGGTATCCGCCATCGAGCAGCTCAGCTTGGCCACCTGAGATTTCAGCAGCAGTATCAAAGTCGCCTGAAACGGCCTTGAAGCTCTCCGCAACGCTCTCGGCTGCAAGGAGCGCATTGCTTATATCGCGGGAGTCGCGGGCCTGAAAGTAGGCATTTGTCAATATGCTTATACATGCTGTGGCACAGATTGCAAACACAGCTATTACTATAAGCTGCTCTATTAAAAAGAGAGTGGATTTAGAACGCTGCCTCATTCGAGAGTCACCGCCTCTCCCATGCTGTCCGGGGCATCTTGTGCGGATGTGCGCTGGTATATCATCAGGCTTTTAGGGCCTGAGGTTACTCTGATCATCCCGTACCCGCACTCTTCAAATGAAATGCCGCCGAGTTCCATTATCTGCTTTCCGTCGGTTGGAAATAGCTCAAGGCCGACTTCTGTGAAGAGCTCATAGAGCCAGCCGTTGTAGTGGTAAATGACAGTGCGGAATTGCCTGCCGTCAAACTCTTCGTCATATACCAAGGCCGGAAGCCCTGCGAATTCACCGATATATATGCGCCAGTTCTCATCGTTATTGCGGATTTTGGTGCGGATGTAGGACAGCACTGTGCGTTCTTCCTGATTTTCCCGGGAAATCTCGGTCATGTTCTGGTAAATGCTGGCGCCCAACATAAGCACCATCAGCACTGACACTGCGAAAATACAGAAAATTATAAGAACAAATATGGTGTCTATACGATGTTTTCCTACTCTATTCATAATTCTATCACCGCTATGTCGGGGAAGAGGTTTGAGGCAAAAATTTGGTAGTGCACAACGAACCGTTCCCTATCGATGTGAATTCCGAAGTTTTCTTCAATATATTCCATACTCTGAGGGTATCTGCCTTCAATTGCGTAGGCGGTAACTACAGCGCGCCTTATGCTCTCGTCAAGGATCCTCACGGATTCAGCACGGCTTGCCTCTTCGGTCTGGTGCAGGCCTGAGATTACCATTACCACCACCGCTGCTGTAAACATGAGAGGGAGGAGGGCGCTTCTTATTATGTCCCACACGCCTTTTCTATAAATACTTTTATTCATTTCATTCACCCAATCGCAGTCATGATGCCCATGAGCGGCAGCATTACGGACAAGAGGATAATGCCTACGATTACGGAGGAGATTATGACTAGCGTAGGTTCAATCCTCCCCACTATCCGGTCCATGCTGTCACTGACATCCAGGTCACTTCTTCTGGCGATTTCGGCCATAGCCTGATCGGATTTGCCGCTGCGCGTGCCGATTGAGAGCATTTTGCCATCCTGGCCTGAGAGTATGCCAGCCCCTGTCATCGCTTCGTGGAGCGGTTTTCCTTCGCTTATGAGCTGGGTACAGCGCCTATGTTTTTCATCAATTGCCTTTGAGCCGCCGCTGACTTGGGCTGCTAGGTCGATTGCATCACCCGTGTCCAGTCCGCTGGCCATGGACAGGCGCATAGCGTATATGAAGCGTGAGGATGCTATTTTGCCAAATATGCCCTTGCTTCCCCATTTGTTTGTAAATGCTTTTGAGAGGGCTGTGCGCAGGCTTGGCAGGGAAAATATAAGTATTATTATTATGAATATTGCGGCGAAGATTGCTGCTATGGCGACTGCTGCATTGCCTAACCAGCCGCCGAAGTTCATAAGGGCCGTGGCCAGGGGTGACATCTGAGTGCCAAGGCGCGCAAAGACATCGTTAAATATTGGGAGAACCTGAACTATTAAGACTAGCACAACGGCAATCATCAAGATGAGCAGTATGGCGGGATAGAGAACCGAGTTTTTGATTGTCACTGACAGGCGCACCTGCCTTTCGTAGTACTCTGCGAGGGCGCGGAGGGTTTCTACAAGGCGGCCTGTGCGTTCGCCGATTTCTACCATGTGAATCATATACTTTGGGAAGGCTTCGGCATTTTGAAGTGCCTGGGAGAAGTGTTCACCTTTTTCTAAGGAGTCCGTCAGCTTCTGGAGTATAGCTTTTCCTTCTTTTCCGGGTTCGTCGTCTTTAAGTACCTGTACGCTGTCGCCGGTGGTGAGCCCTGCGTCAAGGAGCATTGCAAGTTCTGCGCAGAGCATGGATAGGTAGGTGTTATTAAGTACTTTCTTGCCCATGTCATGACCCCATTTCAGTTAAAATCTCAAGATTTGTAAAAGATAACGGCGGAATTATGTCTAAACTGTGACTAAGTCAATTATATCACTCGTGTTCATATTTGCAAGTAATATTTTTAATAATTTGTGAACAAGGGTGCAAATTGGGGTGGTTTCTGGGGTGAAATTGTGCGGATTGTGTTAAGTTAGGCGGCTCAAAGGCCTGGTGTGCGGTTGTGGTACGGTGCGGTTACAGGGTGCCTGCACAAAAAAAGCGGTAGCAGGGCTTCTT
>WQRL01000208.1 GCA_009786775.1 Oscillospiraceae bacterium | reverse complement strand
CCGGCGCGAGCCAATGGACATATACGCTGATATATGACAGGCTTGTTGAGGAGTTAGGAGATGGCCTATATGGACCGATGCTTGCAACATCGTGGAGCACAGAGGACTATCAGACATTTGTATTCAATTTGCGTGAAGATGTGTATTTCCACAACGGAGAGCCATTCACAGCCGAAGATGTTGCCGGGACAATAAGGGTGGCGCTTGAGAACCTTGGGTCAATCGGCTTTGAAAGGTGGCGCACTGTCGAATCGTGGAATGTAATAGATGATCATACAATTGAAATCACTTTAGCATCTGTTCACCTTGATTTCCTGTTCGACATCTCAGCTCCAGCGGGAGGAATAATTCACGAAGCCTCATTTAGGGCAAATGCGGAAGAAGGGGCATGGATTGGCACAGGGCCATTCAAAGTCACGGCATTTTCAACTAATGACTTTGTGACAGTGGAGCGGTTTGACGATTACTGGGGTGAAGCACCGCCTACTAGGAGCATGTCTCTTCGTTTTGTGCCTGAAATGGCGACACGCCTTGTGATGCTGCAAAACAGGGAGAGTCATCTCTGCTTCGGAATCAGCTCCGAAGATTTGCCAATACTCCAAGCTGATCCCGATTTTCAGATTATTCCGCTGACTATGAACGCGCCAAACGGCCTGGGATTTAATATGGCCGACCCTCTCATGGCTGACCCGAACTTCAGGAGAGCAGTGCTACATTCGCTTAATCTCGAAGAAATTGCGATGGTTGCAGCGGGCGACGGAGCCAGGGCTCCGGAAGATGGGAATATGTGGGGTCTAATAACACCTTACCGGTTAAACAATATTCCCAGATGGGAGCAGAACCTTGATTTAGCACGTGAGTATCTGGCGGCCTCTCCATATGCGGGAGAACCGGTTGAAATTTCGGCAGGTGTTGCCACAAATATAAGAGCAGCCGAGATTGTTCAGCATCAACTGGGTCAAGTGGGCATTGATGTAGTAATCAATGCGATGGATATGGCCAGTTGGGTGGCCTATGTCGCCTATGGGAATAACCAAAGCCAGATGTGGATAAACGGCGTTACATTCACCCTTAGCCCAATTGCCTCCGTGACTAACATTTACCTGCCGGGTATGGGTGTCAACAGAACTTCCTTTAACAACCCTCATGTAACAGCGATTATTGAGCAGCTTCAGGGAGAAACGGACGCAGATACACGCCGGGCACTCTTCACGGAGCTTCAAGAATTTATATCGGCAGACCCGCCGATGGTAAATTTGTTCTGGCGCATATTCGGAATTGCCGCAGTAAACGAATTGGGTGGATTGCAGCTAAGTCCTGATTCATTCAGGCACAATTTGAGAGGTATATATATGGCTGCGTAATAACACTGCAATCCTACATACAAGCACAAGGGGCGCAGGGGCAGGAAACACGCCCCTGCCCCCTGCTTTATCAGGGTATCAAAGTCTGTCAAAATAATCAAAAGGAGAAGCTGGTCTGTGAGAGAATTCAAATATAAGAGATTATTTGAACCGGTCAAACTAGGGAATACAATGTTTCGCAATAGAATATTTGCCTCAGCTACGGGATACCAAGATATGTCGGTTGATGGGATTCTGCCGCCGGAAGCACATGCGTATTATGAGCGCAAAGCTATAGGTGGAGCCGCCGCAGTGACGGTTGGAGAATGCGTAGTAGATTCCAAAATGGGGCGTGGAGCGGTGTATCATACGGTTTTGGACAATCCGTTTGCCGAGCACTCGCTAATGAGATTAACTTCCGCAGTAACCCGCCACGGCGCAATTGCATCAGCGGAGCTCCAACACGCAGGGATGTATGCCAACCGTTTCAGCGGCATGCCTTGTGGTTTCTATGCGGGAAACCCCGGCGTCGCATATGGCCCGGTGGCCTGTGAAATTGAGGGCAAACAGGTGCTTGCAATGGATGAGATAGCAATTGAAGAAGTTATCTCGGCATATGCAAATGCGGCACTCTTTGCAAAAAAATGCGGCTTCGGCATGGTGACAGTTCACGGGGGGCATGGCTGGCTGCTGTCGCAATTTATATCACCATTTATAAACACACGTACAGACCGGTGGGGCGGCAGCATTGAGAACAGAATGCGTCTGCCATTAGCTGTAGCTGGAGCTATCCGCAAGGCCTGCGGAGCGGGCTTTCCAATTGAAATGCGCATTTCAGGTTCTGAATGTCACAGTGGTGGCTATGATATTGACGAGGGAGTGGCTATTGCTAAGATGCTGGACGGGCATGTTGACCTCATCCATGTGTCAGCAGGCTCACATGAGGTTGAGGAGGTCTTTACCGTTACGCACCCGAGCATGTTTTTAGAGGATGGATGTAATGTCAAGTTCGCCGCAGAAATAAAGAAGCACGTCAAAACCCCTGTTGCAACGGTAGGGGCACTCGCAGACGGGGAACTTATGGAAGAGATAATTGCGTCAGGGCAGGCCGATATTGTGCAAATTGCGAGGGGGCTTATAGCTGACCCTGACCTTCCCATGAAAATCCGTGCCGGCGGTGAAGTGAGAAAGTGTATGCGCTGTTTGCATTGTTTTTCAGTTTTGTTAAACGAAGGGCAGTTCTACTGCGCAATAAACCCCGAGTCGGGGCGTGAACTGGAATATAAATCTGACACATTGCCCAAAGTGTCAAAAAAAGTGCTGGTAGCAGGAGGCGGGATAGCCGGGCTTCAAGCCGCACTTACCTGTGCGGAGCGCGGGCATAACGTCACGCTCTGCGAAAAATCTTCACAACTAGGCGGAGTTTTGAAATGTGAAAAAAATGTGCCGTTTAAGGCGAAATTGGACGAGTATATTGAGCAGCAGATTAGACTTGTCAAAAACATCGGTGTGGACATACGTGTGAACACTGAGGTTACGCCGGAACTGGCCGCCCGGGCTGAGGTAGATGTAATTATTGCGGCGCTTGGTGCAAGGCCTGTATTTCCCGATATTCCAGGCGCAGTGAAGAATAATGTGCTCACGGCGGAGGAGGTGTATACAAACCCTGAAAAAGCGGCCGGCCGCGTGGTGATTCTAGGCGGAGGGCTTGTAGGTGTTGAGTTGGCGATTTATCTGGCAAAGCTAAACCGCAGCGTAACCATAATAGAGCAGATGGAGCAGCTTAACGACGGCGGAAATATGATGCATGCAAAGGCAGTTGCGGTTGAGATTGACAAGTGTGGTATTGAACTGCTTACAGGGACGGCAGCCGTGGGGATTACAGATGAAGGTGTGGCCTGTGAAAACGGATCAGGAGTGTTTACAAAAGCTGCGGATATTATCATATCGGCTGTAGGCCAAAGCCCTCTCTATGAGCAGGCGGCCGCCCTGAGGTACAGTGCTCCGGAATTTCACCAAATTGGGGACTGTATAACCCCTAAAAACATAATGGCAGCTACCGCACAAGCTGCTGCGGTGGCGCGTGAAATAGGCAGGAGATAGGAGAGGCTGGCTGTATCCATGTAACAAGGGGGCTGTCGCTTACACACTATGGGAGAAAAATTAAGCCTATATAAAGACAAACAAATCCCCATAGTAGCAAGACCACAGGGACTGTAGGGGCAATATGAAGATAGGAAACACGCAAAAAGGAATTACGAGTAAATAAAAGGCTCAGCGTACTCGAACATGGAGAGCTCGCTTTCGGTTAAATCCATTTTTGAAACACCCTTTTTCTTGCAATATGAAGTCATTGCCCGATAATCATACTCAATCACCAAAGGTCGCTTAGGCGCTGTTACATACCCTCCGGCAAGCTGAGCCTTTGAATCAAGCTCACGCCACCCTTGTTTTTCGTTTTCAGTTAACATCTAAATCACCCTCCAGTGTGTATTCTGCAATGACTTTTTGTGCGACATCCTCAAGAAACTCCATTCTATACTCATGAAGGCGTGTTGGAACCTGCGTTGCACCTAGCATTTTTGAATAATGTTCTGCAAGACTCAGATTTTTCGCCTCAAAAAACACATAACCACCAAACCCGTTAGCCAAGGATAACTTCATCGCGATGGCAAAGAGGTGGCCACCAACTCCTTCATATTGTTTGTTGAGGCCCGTGTTATTCGGAGCACTTTCGATTAAATGAACGTAAACAGCACCCCTGATGACTTCAGCAGAGACCAAACCCTGAATAGTAATGTCATCTTTTATCAAAAGTTTATAGATGTTTGTTTTACGAAGTAGCGGATCTTGCCAATTAAAAAACCAGCCACTGTCAGCCAGCCCGATAAGGTCATTTTCGGCTACAAGTGAAAATACGGTTTGCATAACTTTACCGGTAGAGACTTCGACTAAACAAGGAGTTAGCTTGTCTATAAGAATATCAATCTTCACATGTACACCTCTTTCCTATAGTCAATTATACAACAATTACAAAATTATGTAAAGAAATTGAAAAAAACATTTTGCTCGGATTTATTTAGGGTCTGCTGTAAAACC
>WQRL01000207.1 GCA_009786775.1 Oscillospiraceae bacterium | reverse complement strand
ATATAATCATTAAGCAAGCATTTCTCGGGTTCATGCTTGCGGGCATTTGAAATTNNACTTAGTTTGAAACTAAAACGGAGGNCTGTTAATGATAGAAGANCAATTACTTGACAANGCACTGGAGATTTTAAGCGAAAGCGGTGCAAAAGAGGCCTACGGCTACTTGTTATCCAACAAAGAGATGATAGACGAGCCTAGCAGCCAGCTATACAATTTCCTTTACTGTTTAAGTGCCGTAATTGGTGAAAAAAGTGAATCACTGGCATGGGTGCGGGAAGCTATAATCGGCAAAGGCTACTGGTATAGGCCAGAGGTGTTTGAAGATGAGGACATAGATTCAATCCGCAATGAACCCGATTTTTTGGAGTACAAAAAGATATCGGATGAAAGGTATTACGAAGCATTAAAAACCGCAAAACCCCTTTGCACATGGGAGGAGATTAAGTCAGATAAGCTCGCCCTTGTGCTTCACGGAAACCAACAAAACATCTACTCTGACAAAGGCTATTGGAAGTATTTGGAGCAAAATGGATACCAGGTTGAATATGTGCGGTCAAAGGCCATAGATTCCTATATGCTTTACAGATGGGACGATGATGGCGAAATTCAGCTAAATGGCATAATTGGGAAACTTCCGTGGGAGAAGTATTGTACCCGTGCGCTGTGCGGGTTTTCGGCAGGGTGTAACGAGATATTAAAGACATTATTGGAAACAGATATTAAGTGCGAAAAGATTATATTACAATCACCTTGGATACCAGTGATTGACGATACTCTCGACAGACTTCTTAATATTTTAGCCGATGTAAGCATTGAGATATATTGCGGCTCAAAGGATGATGATTGTTTGCCTAATGCAAAGAAACTCGCAGATAAAGCCGTTAAACAAGGGCTAAACTGCCAGTTCCAAATAATTGACGGACTAGGGCACAGCTACCCTAGGTAGGTAACTTTCGTGAGCACAGCCTTAGAAACTCCGCCATTGCTGGCAGCCTTCCCTCAGAATAACATATCTGCAATCTTTATCATGTGAGTTGTCGAACTCGTTCCAAGCAGGGCAAACAGTTTGAAATGTAGCAAGGTTAGTTTCAATCCCTTGCTGATAAATATGGCTGACCCTTTCCCAATCGTCTGTTGCCATAGCTTTAATCGTATATTGCAAGATACCCGCTCCTTTGCGCAATTATGTAGCCTTGGATTTTTGACCCATTTCCTCTGCTAGTTCATCCAGCATTAATTTTTCAAGATGTGTGATATTTGGAAAAATTACCTTTATGCCTCTTGAATACAACCTTCGTACATCTTTGAAGCGCTTAATAATCTCCTTTTGCACGGCGGGGTTGACCGCCATAGGAATGCCTGCAATAGTATGTATGTGGTTAATGTATTTAGGCAATATCGGAAACATATTCTGAAACAGAAATGCCGAATGACCATCGCCATATCGAGCAATCAAAATTTTCATGCAGCTGCCGTATTGCGCCACATCTTTTTCGATAATTGCATTATATTTCTCAATACGGCTACTCATTGGAACAACCCACAAAAGCCCTGTCTTTTCGTCTTTTAGGCAATAATAAGTTGGACGGTATGCACCGCCCTCACGATTTCTCATAAGTTTATCATCTTTAGCTACATCAAAGTAAGTATCTTTGATGTGATATACGTAGCCAGTCTTTATGTCGTTTATATTCATTTGCTGCCTCCAAGAGAATCCCCGCCGTCATTACTGGCGGCGGGGAACAATTTTCGACCCTTTTTTTGATACCCCGCTCCGGTTTGCGGCGAATATTTGACGACCTTTTATTTATACCCCGCTCCAGTTTGCGGCGAATATTTTCGTGTATTCCTACACATCCTCATTATACTCAAAAATCAAAAAAAGTCAACTGCACTTTTTGCAAAACCACAAAAAGTGGTGGCAACAGCCCGAATTTTTATCATCCTCATCTGAGTATGCCACTTAAAGCCGCAGCCTGTCCTTCCATAGCCGCTCCGCCGAAGGTGGCGGCAGGGAAAACATTTCGGCTTCCGTCAGTCACGTCCACCTTGGCGTAAACCCGCCTTCTCGGCCAAAACTTGTGTTCCAGACTCCCAGCCGCGTAGTACACCCCTAGCCACTTTTTATCATTATAACCCTTGTTTCGGCGTTCCAGTTTACTTCGGCACCGAAGTTTTCGGCTACGAACCGCAGGGGCACCAAGGTTTGCCTGTCTACTACCACTATGGATGGAGCGTCGAGCGGCACTCTTATGTTGTTTATCATTGGCCTTGTTTCGCCCCGCAGCAAAGCAATGAGCGTTCTGTTTTTTGAGCCCACTACTCTTCCGTCAATTTGCAGCTCAACCCGTGCGCCCAGCGCTTCAAATAGTTCACGAAAAGGCACTAATATTCTGCCGTCTACAATTTGTGGTGTTACATCAAGTGCAAGCAGATTTCCGTTTAGAATAATTTCGATATCTGCCGCAGGCTGCATGGTTGCAGGCAGTTCTTCTTCAGGTGTTGTAAGGGGTGCTATGTACCATTCGACGCGCCCAATAGGGTTTCCGCGGCGCAGTGAAATAGTATAATAAGCCCCGCTCATCCTGTCCCACCGGTCAACAATCCCCATACCCATTTCAGGCCGATAGGTCTGGGTACTAGCCCCAATTACCGTCCACCCCGGCGGAGGAGTAATGGTGGCATAGAGAGCTCCCCTGCGGGGTCTGTGCACCGAAATATATCTGGTTTCCGAGCTGTCAAAGGTGAGATATATGTTGACATCCTCCGGGTGCTCGGTTGTGATGTAATCATTGCACCGGCTCTCACCTGATATGGTTCTTCCCCTATGTTCACCGCCCATTGTTATGGTGACAAGAGTTTCTCCCGGACTATCAGCATCGGAAAAATTTTCACTATGGATTCTCCAGCCACATTCACTTGCTACAGGTTGCGGACGCACCATGAACAATATTTCAGGATAACAATAGTAGGTTTCATCAACATATACCCCGGCCGGCACCGCCATCACCATGCCCACGATCATTGCAAATATCAATATCACTGTTACAAAAGCCTTAATTTTCAATCTTCATCCCCCTACCCCTTCACGCTCTCCCAGCGTTTTAGGCTCTCGCGCATATACCCTGCGACATCTATGCCGTATACCTCTTTGAGCAGGCTGGCGGTCACTACATCGCCGGTTTTGCCCTGTGCCACGATTTCGCCGTTTTTCAAAACCAGAATATTATCGCTGAGCCTCATGGCCAGATTAATGTCGTGCATTACGCCTATTACAGTCCGCCCGCTTTCCTGCGCCCAGACTTTTAGATACTCAACAAGCTCAATTTGATATTTCAAATCAAGATGGTTCGTCGGCTCATCGAGCATTATTATATCAGGCGACTGAGCCAGAGTGCGCGCCAGAAACACCCTTTGGAGCTGCCCGCCTGAGAGTTCTGTTATGATTTTATCCGCAGCTCCCACGAGATCCACGGCCTCAAGGCACCTCATCACACATTCCTTGTCCTCCTTTGAGGGCAGTCCGAGGAGTGTGTCTTTTATATGCAGATATCTCCCCATCATTACAGTTTCATACACTGAATACTGGAAATAAATCCCAGAGAGCTGACTGAGCATCGCTATTTTCAGCGCGACTTCCTTGTGACGCATATTTCTTAGCGGTTTACCGTCAATCTCAACCTCTCCCCTATATGGCAAAATATGCGCAATGGCACGCAGCAAGGTGGTCTTGCCGCAGCCATTCGGGCCGATTATCGAAAGATTTTCATTAGCCTCTACGGAAAATGAAACATTTTTGACAACATCGGTGCCATCATATCCGGTCCAGAGATTTTTTACTGTAAGCATTTATGACCATTCCTCTCGCTACGCTTTGGCGCAGCTTCCTGCACTTAGGCGCATTCCCTATATTTAGGCGCAATTTCGTCCCGCCGGGCACAACCCCCTATCACTCTAGGCCTTGCGCATTCTTCTGCCGAAGTATATATACGCAAAAAACGGCGCGCCCACCAAGGCTGACACAACCCCTACGGGAAGCTCAGATGGAGAAACCACCGTGCGGGCCACAATGTCGCAGACCACCATGAATGCCCCTCCGAACACCGCAGAGAGGGGCACCACATGCCTGTGGGTCACGCCGAACACGCGCCTTACAATATGCGGCGAAACCAAGTCCACAAAGCCGATAACTCCGACAAAGGCTATGGAACCGCCTGTGAGAGCTGCCGCCGTGACGAGCATTATCCATTTGACCCTCTTTAGGTTGACCCCCATTGTCTTAGCCTGCTCCTCACCGAAGGTCATCATGTCCAGTTCCCTGTGATAGTGGATTATGAAAATTATTCCCAAAACAGCTATGGGAGCCAGAATAATTACAGGTGGCCAGTCCCTCATGGAGAAGCTGCCCATCTGCCAGAATATGAGCCTTTGCAGATGCTCCCTGCCCAATGT
>WQRL01000206.1 GCA_009786775.1 Oscillospiraceae bacterium | reverse complement strand
CCCTATAGCCACAGCCGCCGCCACTATAAGCCCCGGCCACCCGGCAATAAGCCACGAGAGGGCAAATGCTAAAGCTGTGGTGAAAACCGTAACTACCCTATGCACAGCCGAAACCTCCGGCCTAAATGTGGCCGCATATCCGTCAGGGCTCATAGGCGTTATGCACAGCATAGAAAGCGCCGAAAACGAGCGCGATACAATAGGCACTACTATGAGTGGAGTAAAATTCACGCCGTATTCCAGGGCAGACAGCGCAGAGCCGTAGAGCAGTATAAACAGTATAGCAAGCATAATTACTGCAAAAGCCCCTGTGCCCGGGTCTTTGAGAATGCGCAGCTTATCTTCAATCCCCCGCCGTGATAGAGCCGCATCGCATGTATCCATAAAACCATCGAGATGTATAAAGCCTGCGAAAAGAAACGGCACCAGCATCAGCAGCCCCGCCAGCATAGGCATGGGCAGCCAGAAATGCCACCCAAGGAAATCCAGCAGCTCCGCACTTAACCACCATAGCAAGCCGATTACAGCCCCCACTAGAGGAAACCACGGCATCATATACTTTGCAGCCTTATTATCCCAGAACCCAGGCAGCGGGATGGTGCAAAACATTCCAAATGACATGTATAAGCCCTTGAACACGTTTTTCATATATCCCTCAAATATCTCTCAAATCATAAATTCCGCTGTTAAACATATCCCCGCCCTTATGAACTATCACACCTGCATAGGATATCTCCAAAACAACATCACATAGCTTTGCCGCCGCGCGGTCAATTTTGGCCAGCGACCTGCGGTAGCTCTCCGTCAGCGGGTCAAAAAACATTGCATCGCCATATATATAGTCGGACACAACCACAATATTGCCTATAGCCTCCAAAACCTGTGTAAGCCCTGCAATAACCCGGTCTGCCGCAAGCTCATCGGGCGACCCTTCCGGCGGGAACATCTCCTCTGCCAGCAGCGCCGTCAGGCTGTCTAGAAGAAAACATCCTCTTTTATCGCATTTTTCAAGGATTTCCTCAATCCGCACAGGCTGCTCTATGGTGGTAAAGCCCCAGCCATCCCGCTCATCCCTGTGGCGCTTAATGCGCTCATCGTCCTCTGAGTCAACAGGCCTCATAGTTGCCACATAGTACATGAAGGCAGGTTGCCCGCCCCTGCCGGCAGCCGACTTTGCCAGCCGCTGCGCGTAAAACGACTTCCCATTCTTGCAGCCGCCTGAAACAAATATCCTCATATCGTAAACTTATCCCCCGTAAGCTCCGCAATGTAGTCATCATCTATCTCAGCCTCGGCAAATGTACCCATATCCCTTATCGCCCCGCAGGCCGCGTCAATCACCGCAAACATTACCGGGCAGCCGCTGCCCTCACCGAGCCGCATGTCCAGGTGCAGGTAAGGCTCCAGCCCAAGTGCCTGCACCGCATGTGCAAAGCCGTGCTCTGTGGACACATGGGATGCAATCATATATTCCTTGCAGATGGGAGCTATCCCGACCGCCGCCAACGCGGCCACGGTCGAAATAAAGCCGTCAATTACAACAGGCACACGCATAAACGCGCAGCCTAGGAACACTCCCGCCAAAGCCGCTATGTCAAACCCTCCCACTTTTGCAAGCACATCAATAGGGTCGCGCGGGTCAGGCCTGTTATTTTCAATAGCGTGACGCACTACATGGATTTTGTGCAAGTACGCATCCTCGGAAAGCCCTGCGCCCTTGCCCACCACTTTTTCAGGCTCTATGCCCAAGAGCACACTTAGCACAGCGGCGGATGTCGTGGTGTTTGCAATGCCCATCTCGCCTGCGCCAAACAATCTGTACCCATCCTCCACCGCCTCTATAGCGGTTTCTATACCGGTTAGAACAGCCTGAGAGGCTTCCTCATAAGTCATGGCAGGGCCTTTAGCTATATTCCAAGTTGACTTTCTTATTTTTCTATTTTTTATTTGCGGATGGTCAATATCGGCATTTACACCCACATCAACTACAATTAAATCGGTGTTAAACTGCTTCGCAATGGCAGCAACTCCGGGTATCCCCCGAAGGAAATTCAAAGTCTGGAAGTAGGTTACCGACTGCGGCGTAGATGCGACACCCTCTTCATAGACCCCATTATCTGCCGACATAATTATGACGCAGCGCTTATCTGTATTGTAAAAAAGCTGCCCGCTAATCCCGGAGAGCTGTACCGAAATATCCTCTAGCTTCCCCAAACTTCCCGGCGGTTTAGCAAGCTCTGCCTGCCGCGCACGCGCTCTCTCCATAGCGTCCGCATCAAGGCTCTTTATCTGTGATACATATTCCCTTATCCGCTCAATTGACATTTTTACCCCCACTAAAAAAACGGCATATAATGCCGCTTACGTTTAGGACAGATGCCCCTCAGTGCCCATTGCACCCCCATTCACTGTGGCCGTGCAACAAGTACGGCGTAAGCCGCGCCAAAATGCGGCAGGTCTTCCGGCTCTGACATCAAATAGATATCAACACGGCAGCAGGACTGCTCAGGATTCTAACCTGATTCCCTATTCTCGCCCCTCAAATAGAGCTAGGCGCACCAGCATTTTTATAATTATCAACAAAAACTATACATGAACACAGGTTTTTTGTCAACAGCGCAATCCACGCTTGCCATCGCAGGCATATACTGATATTATTGACTCACCAAGAGAAAGTGAGAACGCTGCTTATGAACATCCTCATTAAAGACATACTGGCCCTTCTGCCGGAGGGGGTTTCCACATGCTCTGTCTATATCAGCGGTGGCACAATCGCATCCACCGGCTTCGCCCCTGAAGGCTTTACTCCCGATAAAACTATAAACGGCTCAGGCAAAATGCTCATCCCCGGCCTGGTAAATGCCCATACCCATGCTTCCATGACCATCTTGCGCAACTGTGCGGACGACCTTCTGTTTAATGACTGGCTCTTCGGCCGCATATTGCCCCTTGAAGAAAAATTCACAGGCGAGGACTGCCACTGGGGCATAAAGCTCGCCATCATGGAAATGCTCAGATGCGGCACAGCTTCATTTATCGACATGTATTCCTTCATGGACGACCTGGCACAAGCTGTTGCAGATACAGGCATCCGCGCGGTTCTCTCCAGAGGCCTAGTCGGCGGCAGCGACGATTTCGCTGCGAGTGAGCAGCGCATGAAGGAGGCTCTGGACGCAGTTGAAAAGTGGAAGGATATCCCCAACCTCAGCTTCATGCTCGCCCCCCACGCCCCATACACCTGCGATGAGGGTTTTTTGCGAGAAATAGCAACCGAGGCAAAACGCCAAGGCCTTCCCATAACCACCCACATCTCTGAAAGCCTAAGCGAAATTGAAACCATTAAAGAAAGGTACGGCTGCACCCCCGTAGAGCTCTGCGATAGGGCGGGGCTTCTCACAGACACCACCGTAGCAGCCCACTGTGTACACCTTACAGATAATGACATCAGCATCCTGGCCTCAAGAGGCGTAACAGTCGCCACAAACCCTGTCAGCAACCTCAAGCTCGCAAACGGCATAGCCCCCGTCCCCAAAATGCTAAAAGCAGGTGTCAAAGTAGCCCTGGGCACAGACGGAGCCGCCAGCAACAACACCCTTAACATGTTTAGGGAACTCACCATGCTCACCCTCATCCACAAGGGTGTAAACCACGATGCCAAAGCAGTCAGCGCCCGTGAGGGAATAAACATAGCCACCAAAAACGGCGCAATGGCTCTCGGCCGCTCAGACCTTGGCGAAATAAGGCCCGGGAACATAGCCGACCTCGCCATAATCGACCTAGGGCAGCCGAACATGCAGCCCCTTAACGACCCCGCAGCCGCCCTGGCCTACTCGTCAAATGGCAGCGAAGTAGAAACAGTAATCGTAGGTGGCAAAATACTAATGGAAAACAGGGAATTTCTCACCATAGACGCAGAAAGAACAGTCTATGAGGTTTCTAAGATATGTGAAAGGATTGGCACTAAATGAAGCCTGATATAACTAACACAAAGATACACCCCAGCGTAGTCAAGGATTTATCCAAAGCCCCATCGGGAGAGCTTAAAATCGCCTGGGCCTGGCGCAACATGCCCCTCCTGCGCGCAATTAAAGAAGATTTTGAAAAAACAAGGCCCTTTGAGGGACTTAAAATCACTCTTTCCGTACACATGGAGGCCAAAACCGCCTGCCTGTGCAGGACACTGGCCGCAGGAGGCGCTCAGATGTACGCCACAGGCTGCAACCCCCTCTCCACCCAAGACGACGTAGCCGCTGCCCTCGCAGCAGGCGGCATGGCCGTCTATGCCGTCCACGGTGCCACGGGAGAGGAATATCAGGAGCACCTAACCAAGGCTCTTGAGTCCGGCCCGGACATAATAATAGATGACGGCGGCGACCTCATTAACATAATGCACACTAAGCTACAGCACCTGATTCCCGGCGTTATCGGCGGCTGCGAGGAAACCACAACAGGCATCA
>WQRL01000205.1 GCA_009786775.1 Oscillospiraceae bacterium | reverse complement strand
CCCGCCGGTTCCGCAGTGTCCATCTCCGCCGCCACTACTGCCTCCGCCGACACCGCAATTCCTGCACCCTCTAAGTCTGCCGGTGCTTTCAGAGCCGTCCCGCATTGGGTGCAAAAACCGGCACCAGCCTCCGAAGGTGAGCCGCAATTATGGCAATATTTCATATACAACCTCTCTATTTCCCGTAGCATAATGGGGACATTATACTATTTTTCAAAACGAAAAGCAAAACCGGGAAAAAATTTTGCAAAACCATTGAAGAAGGTAGCTCAATTCGATATAATGAAATATCCGAAATGTCCGCAGAGACGGTAATTAAAAATTGGCCGAGGGGCTACCCAATTGGAAACATGAGCAATAGGACGGGAGTAGCGGCAATACGAGCCACATAATTTAGATCTTTCGTTCTGTGCCTTGATGGAAGGGCATGGACTAATGAATATAGATAAACCAAAAAAATGGTATAACAAAATAAAACTGCCGCGGGGCGTTATAATTGCCATATGCGTTTTGCCGGCAGTGATAACGGCACTGTTTTATGCGCTCCGGGGCAATCCTGTGATTATGGGCTGGGCATCGCTGAACATATCGGCACCTGTGCGCGGCTTCTTGGGTCTTATCACGGAGTTCTATCCGTTCTCGACGATGGAAGTGCTTATAGTTGCTTCAATTTTGGGAGTAATTTATTATATAATTTATACAGTTATGGCAACGGCGCGCCGCCGCCGCAAATGGAAAATGCTGGGAATTAGGCTGCTGCCGCTCCTTGTTGCGGCGCTGTATGTCTGGGGGATTTTTTGCTGGCTCTGGAATGTGGGTTACCATGCTCCTGGTTTTGCCCAGAGAAATGGCTTTACAGGGCAGGGGGTCAATTCCCGCAACCTTGCGACTGTAACTCGGCTATTTGCGCAGAGGGCTAATGAACTCTCGCTTTATGTGGAGAGGGATGATTATGGCAACCATGTGGGCAACCGTCAGCAAATATTCGCTGAGTCGATGTATATTTTTGAAAACATATCAAGGGAATTTCCAGAACTTGGCGGCAGAATTTTCAGGCCCAAGCCTATGATGTTCTCCGGGCTTATGAGCCGTGCGGGGTATGCTGGGATTTACTTTGCCCTAACAGGCGAGGCCAACATAAATGTGCATCCGCCATATGTTCTGATGCCGGCAACTGTGGCACATGAGCATGCGCACACCCTCGGGGTATTCGCAGAGGATGAGGCAAACTTTGTTGCGATAATAGCGAGCATCACTTCGGGGAATTTGATATTTGAATATGCAGGTTACCTATTCGGTCTTACTTATTTGCTTACAGCCCTGCGGGACGCGGACCCTGCGGCATGGGCGCAGATAAGCGCAAGCCTCTATGAAGAGGTGCTAAGGGACTGGAACTCGGTATCTAATTTCTGGCAGGCTCAAAGAACGGTGGACACAGGCATACAGGTGGTTGACACTGTGCTCACCGCTTTGACAGAAACGATGCGCGAAACCGTGGACACCGTTTATGACGCATTTTTGAGGGCGCATGATCAGGAACTTGGGCTGGAGTCATACGGTGCATGCGTGGATTTAATCATAGAATATTTCTACGTCAGAAACTTTGTGCTAGGCCCGCCCAGGGTGCCTGTGTTCTTTGCAGCACCCTAAGCCCCGCAAAGCCGCAGATACACACGCTACAAAGCCCCGCAAAGTTAGTCAAAAATATGCGCTGCTCCGAGTGCTGTAGCAAAGACGGCGTCCGGCGGAACCGTAAACTTAAGGTCGGTAAGCTGCTCAAACCGTGGGAGCATGGGAGATATCTGCGGGAACGTCGCAAGAGTCCCTGTGAGCAGCACATCGCGTATGGGGTCATTTCTCATGGCAAAAACAGCAAGCATAATCACCGTCTGAAACACCATATTAATAACACCGAGCGCGAAATCTGAATCAGAGGCCGTGCTTTTTATTTTGCCGAAATTTGCAGCGGTAAGATGTGAACCCAGAAGGGGGATATCTCCGCAGGTGATGTCTTTTACAAGAAGATCCACGTTGCCGAGGTTTCCGTCCTGCGCAAGTGCCAGAATCGAATTTATATCGCCTTTGCCCAGTATGTGTGAGCAAAGGCCGAGTATCGTGCCGCCGCCGACACCTGAACCGCCTATGCGCTCAATGCTGCCGCTGCAAGCTCTCACAAAAGCAGTCCCTGTGCCCATGCTGACCACAAGAGCTTCCGAGAGGCCGGAGAGCAGGAGGGCGCCTTTGCCAATAGCGGTAAACTCGGGAACTTTGTGTGTCGCTATGCCGTAAATCTGCTCATCAATAAAGGATGCGCCAGCCCCTGTAAGGGCGATGGCAGAAACTTCACTTAAAGCAATCCCGCTGCTGCGGAGCAGGTTCCCCACCGCTCCGTAAAGCGATGTGATTTGATCGCCTGCCCTAACCTGCAACATGCCGGCGGGCTCCTTCCCGCGCAGCCCGACAATCTTGGTAGTAGAACCGCCTACATCAATGCCTAAAATAACACTCATAAATAAATCTCCAAGGAATAATTTCTGTATACAATGTACTCCATACATTGTATAATAGTCAAGTAAGAATATTGAGCCGCCGCCCACATGAATATGGGCAAAGAAGCGGTGCAAACTGAGGACTTAATTGGCACGGAGAAAAGGATGGTTTCATAGGTACTTATATGAGGATAATGGCGATCGACTATGGAGATGCCCGGACGGGCATGGCAGTTTCGGATGCGACGGGCACGCTGACAGGTGATGCGTGGGTTATAAAAGAGAGAAACCTCTCTAAAGTGGTAAATGCAGCCGCGCAGGAAGCGGCGGCGCGTGAAGTTTCGGTGATAGTAGTAGGGCATCCTAAGAACATGGATGGTTCAGTGGGTCCGAGGGCGGAAAAAAGCAAAGAACTCGCAGAGGCCATGAAGCTCCAAACCGGCATAGAAACCGTACTCTGGGATGAGCGCCTGACCACAATGAATGCGCACCGTATTTTGAGTGACACAGGCACATATGGCAAAAAGAGAAAAAACACAGTCGATGCAGTTGCCGCCTCGCTTATTCTGGAGAGCTACCTAGCGTACATTCAAAAGTGATAGGGGGAAGTAGCGGTGTATTACAAGAAAAACAAATCGCGGACTTTTGCAGTTATCGCCATAATAGTTTTCTCGATAATAGTCTTGGGCGTTACTGTATTTATGACAATCAGAAACACCCGTGACATGCAAGCTATCCTGGAGGAAAGCATCAAGACCCAGCTCATCTCAACGTCCCTTGCAGCCCGCAGCCTTCTGGATGTGGATGCGTTTTACTCCTACAACAGCAAACAGGATATCATTGACGATTATGAAAATTTTAGCGCAGTGATGGCCAATTTGCGCAGCCTGAAGGACATTGTCGGGGCTACTTATATCTATGCGCTCAAATATATTGACGGTACGTACTTCTTCGTTTTCGACACCGATGAGGAGTCGGACACTATTTTTGATGAATATGAGATATACCATGTGCACGAACGGGCTTTCCTAGGCTATGAAGCCGCAGGAATAATGAATGTGGTTGATGAATATGGTTCCTTTAACACAGGTGCTGTGCCTATTTTTAGGGATGGCCAGATAATAGGGATTATCAGCACTGACATTGAGGATACATTTATTCAAGAGAGCATTGCAGCCTCCACCCACAATATAATTGTTCTCGTGGCGCTGCTTGTTGTCGCAATGGGCGTCATGATTGTAATAGTGGTCAGGATGATGGGTAATGTCCGCAAGGCGGAGGAGAAACTTTTCAAAATGGCAAACTACGATATCCTTACGGGGCTTCCCAACAGGCAGTACTTGATGCACTACTTGGAGGACTTGTCATCTAAATCCCTAAAAGCAGGAGAGCCTTTTGCATTTCTCCTTATTGATATGGACAACTTCAAAAAAGTTAACGACGGAGCGGGGCATGATGCAGGGGATGAACTTCTAAGGCATTTTGCTGAATATCTCAGCGGCCTGCATGAGCAGTCTAAGGAATTCCGTCCGCCGGCGGGCCGGCTCAATGTTTCAGCACGCATAGGCGGGGATGAATTTGTCCAGATTATCCCCGGGATAAAGTCTGAGCAAGAGGCTCAGGAGTTTGCTTCAAATATGATTGCAAATTTTGCATCGGAGGATATCGACCGGTTTGTGGAAAGATACAAGGTGGGCATCAGTGTCGGAGTAGCACTGTTCCCGCAGCACACTAAAGACTATAATGTCTTAATAAAATATGCAGACATGGCCATGTACCACGCCAAGAAAAATGGCAAGAATACATACTGTGTCTACAATGAAGATTTATTCAGAACAGAAATAGAAATGCTGCAAGAGGCCGGAGCCGGCGACAGGCGGCAGTTCCGCGGCAACAGATAGAAAGCAGCAAAACTCAAAAACCAGCGGGGCTGTCGCACTAACGTGCGTCAGCTCTTTTGAAAAGGCGTCCAAAATTGAACAGACATGTTAGTCAATGGCAATGCTTAAAAATAT
>WQRL01000204.1 GCA_009786775.1 Oscillospiraceae bacterium | reverse complement strand
ATATCTATTTCTTTTTATCCGCTTCTGATGCTTTTAGTATAACTCACTTTGACGAATTTGTCTGCTTTTTCATACTGTTGATGGTTTTTCCGCAGAGCCTAGGTAACATTTGCCCGAAAGGGGCTGCCCTGAAAACATCAACCAGTCCATAATAGGAAAAGACACACTGAGCAAGCCTGCTGAAAAGCGGGCTTGTTTAATATGTGAAAAAAGAAAATTAGGTGATAGCAAATGTTTCTGGCAATACCAAGGTAGAGGTATCAATGCCTAAGTTAGCAAGAGAACGCAAATTTCGACTTAGAACCAATAAATTTTAACTTCTCATAAACCAATAACCGCATATGGCGTGGCGCATTTTAGTCTAAGTACTTAATACATCTTTGAAATATAGCTCAATAATTGTTCTCCCTGGGAAAAGTGTTTCAAGTTCAGGTTGTAATGCTTTTTTTGCGCTGTTATATTCTGGAATATTTGAGGTACTCCCAAGGGCAAGAACCTTCGACAAGTTGCTGTCGGGTACTAACTTTTGCGACATTTGGAGCATTCCAAGACCTTTGAAACGTAGAACTTTAGGTCATGCTCACACAGAAAGAGTTTAGTGTGGTTTGGAAAATGAAATGTGGAATCTGAGTCAATCAAAAACTTTATATCACGAATCCTGTTTTCGAGAAAAACAACAAAGCTATGCTAAATTCTAGAATTTCGGCCAAAAGATTGTCAGCCTCCACCGCAGTAGTAAAAAATGGGTGTGCAGGGCGGCTGCGGGAGACTTAGCGAAGCGCATTAGTGGCAGCAGGCGAGTTGCGGGGAAAAGCGAGCGGTTGTTTGAGCGAAGCGAGTTTAGCGAGCCCCCGCAATGAGCCGTGCTGCCGCTTATGCGTGAAGGTGGAGCCCGCAGCCGCCCTGCACACCCATTTTTTACGGGGATGAACCGCAAATCAAAAAGAACAACCAAATGCTTATCTAACAAAGCCGTGTGACGCACCCGCAATAAATGATAACGCCCCATTTCGGAAACTTAGATTCGCATTTCGGAAACATAGGCAAAATCGCTTGCAATAGCAAATCTCGCAGGTATAATTGGCTCATAACCGATTGCAACACACAACTCAGACAAGCACACAAACAAAACGCAAACCCCAGCACCAAAAAAAATATAAAAAAGAGCAAGTGCAACTCACCGGGCGCAACGCCCCACAAGCACAGCGCTCAACGGAGGTAGAAAAATGATAAAAATGACAAACGTAAAAAAAACCTTTGGCACACAACAAGTGCTCGCAGACGTAACATTCGAAGCAAACGCAGGAGAAATATTCGGGCTGCTAGGCCCCTCAGGAGCAGGCAAGACCACTATAATTAACATCCTGACAAGCCAGCTCAACGCCGATAGCGGACAGCACAGCACAGGAGTCACAGCTTACGAAATGGGCCTTATGCTCGACGAGGACGGACTATACACAAGGCTCACATGTCTAGAAAACCTTGATGTCTTTGCAAA
This sequence comes from Oscillospiraceae bacterium, assembly GCA_009786775.1. Classification (GTDB taxonomy): domain Bacteria; phylum Bacillota; class Clostridia; order Oscillospirales; family Oscillospiraceae; genus WRMH01. The sequence continues at coordinate 3,011 of WQRL01000204.1, read as the reverse complement.
AATCTATGGCATCCCAAGCAAAAAAGCCCTGGAAGCTCTAAGGAATGTAGGCCTAGCCGGCGACAAAGACAAAAGAGTTGACCAACTCTCCAAGGGCATGCGCCAGCGGCTCGCGCTTGCAAGAGCGATACTACATGACCCCAAGGTGCTATTCCTAGACGAACCGACCAGCGGCCTTGACCCAACCACAGCACAAGAAATACACAAGCTAATCGAAAACATCCGCAAGCGCGGCACCACAATATTTATGACCACGCACAACATGGAAGAAGCAGTGAAACTGTGCGATAACATAGTGATGCTAAACAAAGGCAAAATAGTAGAGCAAGGCAAGCCCCGCGAAATATGTCAGCGGCATGACGCATTCAAAACAGTCCCGGATCTAGGCGCAGTATTTATTAAAATGACAGGAGAAGTAGCGTAATGAAAACTATAAATGCAATATTTGTTAAACAATCAAAGGATATGTTCCGGAACATCGGAGTCCTTGTAATGTTCGTAGTGTTCCCGGTGATAGCACTCGCCATGACAAACCTAATCGCAGTAAATGTGCCTGACATGGCAGACGACATGTTTGTATCAATGATGGCCGCAATGTTTATCGGCATGGCACTCATGATGTCGGTAAGCACCATAATTTCTGAAGACATAGAGAACAAGAGCCTCAAATTCCTAACCATCGCAGGCGTTAAACCCATGTCATACATAATTGGGATCGGCGGAGTAGTGTTCGTAGCCAGCATATTCACATCAGGCGCATTTGGCCTTATCGGCGGTGTGCGCGGCGGACAATTCATAGGCTTTATGACAGTAATGCTCTCAGGAGCCATCGCATCCATCCTGCTAGGCGCCATAATCGGACTGCTTGCCAAAAATCAACAAGCGGCAACAGGCCTGTCCATGCCCATAGGCATGGCCCTCGGACTCGGCCCATTGGCAGCGGGCTTTAACGAAACCGTAGCTAGAGTGTTTAGCATATTCTACACCCAACAAGTGAGCCTTGTAATAGAAAACCCCGGCGCAAGCCTAAGCCGTCCCCTTTCAATAATCTGGATCAACGTAGCAGTTTTGGCAATAGTCTTCGCAATAGTCTATAGCAGAGCCGGAAAGCAAAAATAATTATTCCAATTTACAAAAATAAATAATATAATATCCTTTGCATACAAAGGGGGTGGCCGTGTGAAAATTAACATCAATATTGACCCCGGCGTACCAGAAACGGAAATAAGCATAACAGCTCCGTCCCTCAGTGACGAGCTTGAAAAAGTTCTTGCAAGCCTGCGCGCCCTAGACTTCAAACTCACCGGCAGCAACCGGGGGCAGACATTCATACTGGATGCCTCCGAAGTGCTGTACATAGACACGGTTGACAAAAAGACATTTTTATACACCGAAAACGAAGTCTACGAATCTGCTATGAAGCTCTATGAGCTTGAGCAGCAACTGGCCACCAAGGACTTTTTCAGGGCCGGGAAATCCAGCATAATTAATTTCAATAAAATCAAATCCCTCAAATCCGACATGGATGGCAGAATTATTGTCACCATGGAAAACAAAGAAAAACTTGTAGTATCGAAGCAATATGCGGTATTTATCAAGGCTAAGCTGGGGAGGTAGGAGCAATGGAAGAGAAAAAGAAGGCCGCCAAGTTTCTGTTAGAAGTGGTAACGCAGGTTTTTGCCTTTGCGACGCTGGGCGTGACGCTTTCGGGATGGCTTATGGAAAATCTTGGAATAAATGAAGCCGCGAGGATAGCTGATGGGACAGGTATTTTCAGAGCAGGAGCTAACGGCATGCCTTATGAGAGCCTGTTTCAGCTCTTTGGGCTCTCAGTTGTGCTGGGTGTGCTGCTTTTGATATTTATATCCGATATGTTTCTTACGAAAATAATGCTGCTGTGGCGGTATGCTATATTTCTCGCTTTAGCTATTATTGCAATTAGTGCTTTCGCCATTGTATTCACCTGGTTTCCGGTTAACCTTTGGCAAGGCTTTGCAGCAATGCTTGGTATGTTTGTAGTTGCGTCCACATGCTCAATGGTGCCTGCACTTATAAAAACCCGCAGAGAGGACAAACAGCTTGAAAAATCCCTCTCAGACTATAAATCCAAGAGGGATAAGAGTTGATTTAGTTATGGCTCAACTCAAGCGGTGCGGCTCAAGCAGCTCAAATTGCCGCCTAACGCCTGAGCGTCACAATAAACCCGCCGGTGTTTGAACCGGAAACCTCGAAGTGGCTGCCATACGGTATTGTTAACTCCAGTTCCTTGGTGAAATATATCTCATATTCAAGGCCTTGAAATGTATCAATAAGCGGATTGCCGGCATCGTGCTCTTTAATGAAACTGATGTATTCCTCCAGCACCCAGCCGCGATGGTAGATAAAATACGAGTGAGGCAGGCCTACATAGCGGAAATGCCAAGGCTCGTGGGTTACGTGGGTTATATGCTCCTTGTTTTCCGGGAACCTAAGTATGAAACCGAAATTATGAGCATTGCGCCCAAACCAGGCTGTCCTGCCTGTGCCGAGGAAGGTTCTGACGGCCCCGTAGTGATAAAATCCTAAGTCCATAGCAAGGCCTGTGTGGTGCTCACTGTGGCCGGGGAGTGAAACCCACCGCCTAGCCTCAGCCTCCCCCAGCCGTGAGATATGCTCATCTAAAATCTCCTGCTGGCGCACCGGGCATCTAAATCCGCTTATTACAGTCACAGCGTCAGTGCCCACCGCCTCAAAATAAGCATCCATCATTTTTACAAAAGGTTCGATTATGGTTTTTGCAAGGGTGATATCGTCGCGGGCCACGCCAAATGAAGGGGTTCTCCACTGGGCAACCGGGACGAGAATGCCCTTGTTTTCTAAATCAAAGGGGTGGCTGTAGTTTACAAGGATTAGATTACCCCTATAAATATCGCCGGGCTCCATTAAAACCGTGGAATATTCAAAAAATACAAGAATATCCGTCAGGCAGCAGTCTTCACAATCTGTGGCGGGGTAACTATATGTGCCGGGAG
>WQRL01000203.1 GCA_009786775.1 Oscillospiraceae bacterium | reverse complement strand
CCAACCGGCGGCACCGGCTTCTGGCCTCCGCCTCCCACACCACCGGTGACAGAAATTTTGCAAGAGGATGTCCCGCTGGCCGGACCATCTGGATTCGCCTCATTTATAGAAGGCTTCCCTGATGACACATTCCGCGGAGCAAACCGCATTAGCAGAGAGGAATTTGTAACAATTCTGTTTAGGCTCCAAAACCCGGGCGGTGTGCCCAACGGCGGAGCTCCCACAGCTCAGACATTTACAGATGTAAGCCCTGAGAGATGGTCATTTGATGCAATCGAATGGGCAGTAGCGGAAGGAATTGTTGAGGTTGGCGCAGACGGCCTGTTCTTCCCACGCACTGAGCTGACCCGCGGCGAGCTGGCTGTAATGCTCGTAAGGGCTGAAGGCTGGACAGACACCGCTGAGGATACCTTCACTGATATCGAAGAACACAGCAAGAGCGGCTACATCCTAAAAGCAGTCTATGAAGGAATCTTTGAAGGCTTCCCCGACGGCACATTCCGGCCTGATGCCACAGCCACCAGATTTGAAATGGTAACCGCGCTCGTGCGCTATGCATTAGGTGTTCCTGTAACAGACGAGAAAATCGAAGGTTTAGACTTCACTCTTACAGATGTGCCTCGCACACACTGGGCATTTAGGTATGTAGTGCTGGCAACAGCAGGCTTCGAAGCCGGACTGGAAATGCAGGATTAGAAGCGAAGCAACTCTATCAAAAAACAAAACCCTCCAACAACCTTCAGGGGCTGCCGCACGGCAGCCCCTGTTTTTCATTTGTTCACAATTTCAGTCTTGATTTACTTCATAATTTATGGTATCTTTCTACATTAATTATAGCTCCTAGCACAGGAATCCTCACTATAGTTAGGCTCATCTGCACTTTTGAAACAGCAAGTTTTTTTACACACACCGCTTTTCGTCACTAGTGTAGTAGCACACTAAAAACTACTTAATTTCAACCAAATTAATCAAACCTGCTTTTTAAGCAAAGTTATTACCGCGTAAGCTCCATCCCCGCAACCTATCATTTTGTAGACAACCGTAAGCATATCATATTTTGATGAAAATGAATTTACGGTGTCAAATATATTTAGGAGGATAACATGAGCAAAACACGACAGATTTCAATGAGAGTTACCATGGCCGGACTTCTGGCTCTTGTGCTTCTGGCTTCGCTATTTTTAGCGACAGGCGCACAGGCTGCTCCGGCGATGCCTGAACCGCTACCGTTCGTTCAGGCCGACGGCACCACCGTCATGGTACAAGCCAGAGGAGATGAATTCTTCAACTGGCAAGAATGTGAACAGGGTTATATAATCCAGCATAACCACGACACAGGCAGATGGTACTACGCCATCTCAATAACTTCCGACGGAACCGCCATCGCAGGCAATGAGCCTGTTGGCGATGTCAGTCAAAATGACGCAGTAGGAATAGAAGGCTTCTCCTTCAACCAAGGCAGCCGCATGACATCTCAGGACAGCCTCTTTCAAGCAGTCGGAAATAGGGTCGCTGAGGAGACCTACGAGCTGATAGCAGTCGGCACTGAATATTTCCTTCCAATCGCTAATGACTCAGCTTACGCTCTGGCAGCAGGCATGGATGCGTTTTCAGCGGCTACCGCACCTGTCCACGCTAATCCCTTTCCCAATAGCATTGTGACAAGAAAATACCAGCCCCTGCTGCTGATGCTCCTTGAGTGGGAAAATGTCAGATTTAATGATGCAGAATATGCGGCGGATTTCCCGTATGTAGGTACTAGCCAAGCAAGCCGTCTGCATGATTTCTGGTCTTCAAGAACTTTCGGCTCAACCGAATTCCTTAATGGCCCTGATATTGCCGGTCATAATGCATCTCTCATTGACAGCCACTTAGAGGGCATAACACTCAACGAGTGGATGATTGAGGCCTCCGGCAACCAAAACCTTTTTGTCCGTCCGGACAACATGGGTGCAGATGGCCGCTGGGGAGGGCGTGGCTCTGTAGACTATTTCCTTCCTGAAGTAAACGAAGCTATCAGGACACAGGGGTATTTCCGCGCAGAACGTGACCTATTGATTTCCCTTGGCGTTAACAATATGCATTATCTACACATTGAGCACGGCATTGTAAGCGTGCGCTTTGCTATGGGTCATATTAATTACAACATAGTAAATCAAGGTGGCCAAAATCATCAGATAATTTTTGCAACATACGGTTTTAACGCAGTCAGGCACTTTATCAACTGGGATAATGTTCCCAAACACTGGAATCCAGTAGTAAATCAATACGATGTGTTTGCTCAAGACCTCAACTTCTACATCATTTATGGCGGATATGAAGGCGCACTGGGAGGTAATGCTGCAAGACCCAGCTTCTGGGCACATGCAAGTGGCCTTACTAGAGTCAATAACATAGTCCGCGGCCCTGTCTACAACGCTGAAACAGGTGAGCAGCTCTGCCGTGGCATAGGCCCGACACTAGGCAGGGCCACAAACCCCATCAGACTTGTCAGTGTACGTTACAATCCAGCTACAGGTGTACGTGCAAGGCACGTCTACGGTTCCCATGGTGAACAACAAGCCACAGGTGTTGCTCAAGGTCTCGGTGTGTTTATACACGAACTAGGCCACTCTGTCTGGGATTTGCCTGACAAAGCAGTCGGCGGCGGCCTCACCTCAGAAGAGCTATGCATAGGTTTCTGGTGCGGCATGGGACGCGGCACATGGGGCGCATTCCGTTACAACAACTACAATGAACGCCTCGGATCCGCAGGCACACATTTTAGAGTCACATTTGCCTATCAGATGGGCTGGCTCACACCAATGACCCTCGACGCTAACGATAGTTGGGCGGGCTATGTAGGCCACTGGAGCGATCCCAGAACTGTAAGACACTGGGATCCCGCTATTCATAGCATCGCAAACGGCGACCTTCCGATGGCTGTAAAGATTACAAGCACCAACGCAGTTAGAGAGTTGTTCCCCAACGCTCCCGAAGCAAGAAATCACGAGCAGTTCTTCATGGTAGAGAACTTCCAGCATGTCGGTTTCGACAGATCTGCAAGCCACGAAGTATGGAACCGTGGCATAATGGTCTGGCATTTAGACTCCAGAATGGCACCACAGCAGCACAACAACTCACATAGGCGTTTCAATCTTGAAAAAGTTATGATTCCTAACCAGGGCGTACGCGGCAATCAAATACACAGCGGCTGGTTCTCAGACCCCTTCTGGCATCCTGGCGAAGTGTTCGGCCCATGCCCGATTCCCGGACATGCTCTTAGAGGCTGGTGTTATGCAGACTGCTCAGTCCAGTTCTGTGACGAAGGCATTCACCATATACCTATTTCAAACTTCCATGCCCCGCAAGGCCAGCCTGTGCCTGACGGCTTCCCTGGCGGCGGCCACTTAGGCAGCGGCAACTTCCATGGTTTTACAGCAACAACCGGAAATAACCTCAATAACCCAAACTGGCATGCAGGAGCAACACATCCTGAAAACTTCCCACAGATTATCCCCACAGGCGTGACAATGCGCGTAGTCGGCCCCACAGGCGGCGGCAGGACAGGCGCCTCACCGACCCGCGAGAATCCCAATCACTTCGACCCGTGGATTGTAGCCCCAAGGATCTGGGTTGAATTCGGACCTCAAGCAACTTCAAGTGCAACCGCAACCATCACCCCGGTAGCTCCCGTAGCTGACATCGACTTCGGAGCAGTGAGGTTCGGCTATGCCCCAGCTCAAGTTCCCGCCCCGCAGACATTTAGGGTAACAAACAACAGCACTTCCCCAACAGGCCCTCTCACAATTAACCTTCTAAGCTATGGCCCAGGCCGCGGCCCAGGTTATGCAATGGACATCAGGGCATTCACACTCGGCGCCACGGATTCAAGAGTTGCTTTGACAAATCAAATCCTCCATGGCAACAGGGCACATCTAAACGCCACATCAGGTGCGACAATCGCCAACCTAAACCCCGGCGAATATGTTGACTTAACCGTAGCACCGCTCCACGGCTTAAATGTTGCTGACTGGTTTAACATTGACCGCTATGGACGCGGCGGCCTAGCAATAAGCCAGCAAGGTATTGGCGGGTTCCACGGCGCAGTTATAGCTCCTCACAGAGCTGCTGTACAGGTCGTCGGCAGAGATGGCATTCTTGATTCATTTGATGTTTCCTTCTTAGTTGAGCCTCTCGGCAGGCCGACATTCTCCGCATTAAACCCAGCACTCCATGACAATATAGTAAATGCAAATACAGTACAGTTCCACACCGGTGAAAACTGGGCCGGAGCACGTACCCACGATGCAGTCCCACTCCTTATCCCCAATGCAACAGGCATGCCCACTAACTGGGTGCAGATTACAGGCACACATCTGTGTAGCTCACGTCCAACTTTCACACAAACCTTTGGTGTCGGACCTGTATCCCAATACACCAGAACGTTCCAAATGTCTGTTCCTGTAAGATGTGCTACTTGCGTCCCCGGAAGCCCCCCATGCGGACAGTATGTAACATTTGACCCTCTGCCGCGCGGCCTCGGGATATTCGAAGATACCCACTGGTTTGCTGG
>WQRL01000202.1 GCA_009786775.1 Oscillospiraceae bacterium | reverse complement strand
CCCGCCTGTCGGCAAAATCCGACGCTGAAGCCATTTTGGAGAGAGTCAGCGGCAAGCAGGGCATCGTTACAGACATGCAGAAACAGTACAAACACAAATCCCCGCCTGCGGCTTACGACCTCACGGAGCTCCAGAGGGATGCAAATAGGCGTTTTGCATACTCAGCCAAGGAAACCCTATCCATAATGCAGTCCCTCTATGAATACCACAAACTTCTCACATACCCGCGCACAGACTCGCGGTATATAACCACCGACATAGTACCCACACTCCCGGAAAGACTCAGGAGCATTGCCGTAGGCCCTTATAAAGACTTGGCAATGCAGCTATTTAGGTCAAAGCCCCTTTCGACAAGATTTCTTGTTGATAACAACAAGGTCAGCGACCACCACGCCATTATCCCCACGGAAGAATCTGTAGACCTTATGTACCTAAGGCCTGAGGAACGCAATATTTACGATTTGGTGGTGCGCCGCTTCATGGCGGTTTTAATGCCCGCTTTTGAATATGAGGAAACAAAGCTCACCGTTACAATAGGCAAGGACTGCTTTGCAGCCAAGGGCAAAATCATCCGCAATGCAGGTTGGAAAGAGGCCTATGGGCAGCTCGGCGCAGGCGGTTATGACGAGGACGAGGATGACGACAGCGATGTTAGGGAGCAAACTCTTCCCCAGATGCAGCAGGGCAGCAAGCTCCTTATAAAATCCTGCGATATCATAACAGGCAAGACAAAGCCCCCTGCACGGTACAACGAAGCCACGCTCCTCACGGCCATGGAAAATCCCGGCGGCAAGGAGATGAGCGCCGATGTCAGGGCTATACTCAAAACCACAAGCGGGCTAGGCACCCCCGCCACCCGCGCCGATATAATCGAAAAACTTTTTTCATCATTTTGCATTGAGCGCCGCGGCAAGGAAATAGTCCCAACTTCAAAGGGCATTCAGCTTGTGGGGCTGGTTCCCGATGACTTGCGCTCAGCGGAACTCACCGCCAAGTGGGAGCAGGAACTGGCTCTGATAAGCAAAGGCCAAGCTCAGAAAAAAGCCTTCATTGACGAGATGCGCGGCTATGCCACAAAGCTGGTGTCCGACGTAGTTGCCAGCGACGCCAAGTATAGCCACGACAACATGACCAAGGACAAATGCCCCGACTGCGGCAAGTATCTTCTGGAAGTGAGCGGCAAAAAAGGCAAAATGCTGGTCTGCCCCGACAGAGAGTGCGGCTACCGCAAGAATTTATCAATGGTAACAAACGCCCGTTGCCCCAATTGCCACAAGAAGCTAGAGATGCGCGGCGAGGGTGAGAAACGGATGTTCGTCTGTATCTGCGGGCACAGGGAGCGGCTTTCAGACTTTGAAAAACGTAAGAAAGAATCCGGTGCCTCAAAGCGTGACACAGAAAATTTCTTGCGCAATCAAAACAAGCAGGATGACAAAGGAAGTTCTGCCCTTGCTGAGCAGCTTGCGAAATGGATGGATCAGGGTTAATCTCTGCTCAATTGCGGGATACTTGCGGGTTAATCGCTGCTGCAAGTTAATTGCTACTGCGCAAAGACCCCTAGTTTTGTGCCTAGCACGTCAATCGCTACCGCCCCTGCTGCCATTTCAGTAATTTTTAGAGCCAGAGGGGGCACGTCCTCCGTGGGAAGGCTAAAGCTAAGTTTGACATCGGCACCGAAGTCCTCATCTGTGATGGTGGCTCCTGAGGCTGCAACTTGGCGTTTTAGCTGTTCGTAGAGGGCGTATGGCATTGCTGCGGAGCAGAGGGTCAGTTCGCGCATATAGCCTACGCCTGAGGCTTCGAGGCCTATTGACCCTGTGCGTGAATAAGCGCGGACAAGGCCTCCCCCGCCGAGCATTATTCCGCCAAAATAGCGGGTTGCCACAGCGCAGAAGTCATAAATGTCCTGCTTGACAAATGTATCAAGCAGTGGCATTCCCGCTGTGCCGGACGGTTCGCCGTCATCGTTAAACCTTATTATGTTGCTGTCTTTGACCCTGTATGCGAACACGTTGTGGTTGGCATCTTTATATTTTGCGCGGATTTTGGCTATGAACGCATGAGCCTCTTCTTCGGAGGAAATCTGGGTTATGTTGCAAATGAAGCGGCTCTTTTTTTCAATAAACTCCGCCTCTGCGGTGCTAAGGGGCAATTTGTATGGCTGCATTTTGAAACCTCTTTCATCAGGCAGCTTTCAAAAATCTTTCAAAGCCCAGGCGGGTAAAGGCGTCGGGCGGCAGATATTGGCGTAAGATATTCGAAGGTTGCCATTGGGTCTTACTATGGTATATACTATGTGCGCAATATTGTCAAGCTGCGTGTGGCTACGCTACATGAAGGGTTACGGTTTATACTGGAAACCATACGCCGGACACGTGCAGGTGCTCTGGGAAAAAGTGGGGCGGGAATTAGCGCGGGTACGGATTAAGTACGAAATGGAGAAAATTAGTGAAGTATAAAATGATTGCCTCCGATATGGACGGCACTTTGTTAAATAGCAGTTTTGAGATATCGGAGCGTACAAAACAGGCCATAACCGATGCTGTAAATGCAGGGGTTATGTTCGTTCCCGCTACAGGGCGCGCAGCGGGTGGGACCGAGTTTATAAATGACATTCTCACAAAGGACATGCCTTTTATAGTGTTCAACGGCGCTTCCGCAGTTATGGGCAAGACGAAAAAGGTTCTGTTTGATAAATTTCTAGATTTTGAACTTGCAAAAGAGGTCTTTGAGATAGGCTATAACCGCGGCCTGCCTATGGTGGTGTGGACAGACAAATCTGTGCATACAAGCAAGGCGACACAGGAAACAGTTAGATATATAAAGTCCTATAACCCCGATGTAAATGATGATACTATGGTAATAAGCAGCCTCGAAGAGCTTGGGCGAAGCCCGGTATATAAAATTTTTTGGACGGACACCGCCGCTAAGATTTCGGCATATCAAGATGAGATGACCACCCATTTTGGGGGCAAGCTCAACTGTCACTCATCCCTTCCTGTATTTCTGGAGTTTGTCAGTCCGGATGCGAGCAAAGGCACCGCCCTAGATCTGGTGAGTAAGCTATATGGGATAGACCAAAGCGAAATTATCGCTGTGGGTGACGGTTTCAACGATCTCTCAATGCTCAAGTACGCGGGGCTTGGTGTCGCCATGGGCAACGCCCACGATGCTGTAAAGTCCGTATGCGGCCACGTCACCTTCTCAAATGATAATGACGGCGTAGCGGCTGTGATTGAGGAATTTTTGCTAAAATAAACGAAGCAAGGCCAGGCGGCGCGGACATTAGTATATTAGCTTGAGCACACGGCTGCCGGTTAACGCAAAACTCCGGCAAAAGCAAATTAATAAGCCCTGGATAGATACATTTATGATACTATCCTTCGGTAAAATGCCGCCAAACGATGAGATGAGGTGTAGGGTTTGGAGGCATCAATTGAGGGCTTTGTAAAAAAGGGCGTGCGCGATCAGAAACTTATATTTAGAAGAAGGCTAAACGTCACTATTGTAATTGCTATACTGTTAGCAATTGCTGCGGTGACGGCTTTTGTTTTATCTCAAATGAGAATTCCGGACATGCACATAATCTTTCTTCTAGCATTGTGCATGTTCGCAGTAGTGGTCACAACCCTTGCACTGTGGACATTAAGCGCATCAAAGCGCTTTGTGCGGCTTGCCAAAATCCTGCGGCGCATTTTTGTTATAGGCCTGTCTTTAGCTTTAGTGATATTCATAGTTCTGCAAGTCCTTATAATCTCAGGAGCATACACGCAGGAGGCCGATGTCGATGCGGTGATAGTCCTCGGTGCAGGCCTGCGCGGCGATGAGCCTAGCGTAATACTGCGCACTAGGCTGCATGCTGCGATGGAATACGTGCAAAACCGCCCCGGCGTTCCGATAATCGTTTCAGGCGGTCTTGGACAAGGCAGAAATTTGACTGAGGCGCAGGCGATGTTCAACTACCTCAGCGCAAGCGGTATAGACGAGTCCCTTATCTGGATGGAGGGTGCCTCTACCAGCACTCACGAAAATCTGACATTTTCCCGTGAGCTCATGGCGCAGATGGGACTTAACCCTGAAACTGCAACAGTTGCAGTAGTTTCAAATGAGTTTCATATTTTCAGGGCCAGGATGCTGGCTCAAAGAGCAGGCCTCAACGCCGTCGGCGTCGCCGCCGCAACCCCAAGCCTCCGGCTCCAAGCCCTATACTTCTTCCGCGAAGCATTTGCCCTGGCAAATGCGCTGGTGAGGTAGGGGGTCAGAAGGCGTAGAGCTATTTGCAGCTATTTGCTGTAGTTTTCGCGGGAACGTATGTAGAGCTCTTCTCTATACGCAGGTGTAAGAAGGGCTGTGCTGTATACGTTAAAATATGATGGTTTATTGGGATTGCAAAACTTGTCAGCATAATCCCTGGCGGCAGCACGCTGCTCTTCTTCCGTTGCCGATTCCGGATCAATCGGATCCGGCGCAATGCCCAGAAGGATTTTATCTCCGTAAAGGTCATAGAGCGTCTGCATGTCGTTTACAAGCTGTGGAGTCCACGCATCCCAGCCGGCGGCAATTATATTTGGAACCTG
>WQRL01000201.1 GCA_009786775.1 Oscillospiraceae bacterium | reverse complement strand
CCTAACTTGCGCAAAACCAGCGGAGAGAGCAGGCGCATAACTATTGCGGCAGCCGTAAATGAAGCCGCCACAGCCCCCGCCAGCTCTTCATGTCCCAAATACATTACAAACAGCGGTACTGTCGGGCTCATCATAAACACGCCAAACAAGTAGAGCATGTTTGCAGTCAGGAGCACCACAAATGCGGCCGTCCAGAGTTTTGGGCTGTTTTCCGGCTTTGTCATTTGGCTGCTCCCTTCGTCATTAATCAAATTTAAATGTGCATAATATACTTTTTCGCAATGGACAGGGCCTTCTCGGGTTCTTCAAGTGAGAGCAGCCCAACTGCGAATAGTATGTAGCGGTGATCCAGCGCAAACTTAGGTTCCTTGGGCATTAAAACTCCGTCCTTACCATCTCCGGTGGCACCCATTAAAACACCAAGGTGATTTCGGGCGAACACCACAGGCCCTCCTGCACCTATTACAAGTTTCACTTTGCGCAGATCTTTGCCCCGCTGAACCCACACCGGGCCATCTCCGGTCATTATGGACTCCAGCCTGCCTACATGGCGGGAAACAGCCGTATTAACAGCCATTTTAGTGAGCCGCTCATGGAGCATAACCGATTCGTCCCCGCTGGGCACACTGCGCCGCTTAAGGAGCTCTTCAAGGCCGGTATTTTCTTCAGCCAGCTCCGCTAAGGTATCCAGGTTGTGAAACAGTCCCAGGTCCCCCTCGACCGAGCGCTTCATGTAAGGTTCTTTTATGCCAATTAGCTTCAGCCCCTCAGATACTCCGGAGGCGGCCGAATAGACATCTGTTGTCGCTCCGCCCACATCTACCACAAGAAGTTCCCCGAGCCCCGGTGTGTGGCGGGTGCCGTCTGCGATGAGGTGCACCGCTTCCATAACGGCTGCGGGGGTTGGCATGGCGATTCTGCCTATAATCCCTGCGGCGCGGGATATTCCTTTTGCATCCATTATACGCGCGAGAAACACTTCCCGCACGCGCTCATTAACAGAATCCAGTTCCAGCCGGCCAAATTCAGGCATTACATTGTCGGCATAGTAGACATTTTTTCCGGTGCCATCAAAAGCGTCCTCAATATCATCCCGGGCTGACTTGTTGCCAGCAACTATTATGTTTGAAACCGCTGAATTAGCTAGAACATTCGCATTGTGAATGATAGTTTTTTTATTTCCGCCATCGGTGCCACCTGTGAGCAAAACAATATCAGGGGCCAGGTCATTAAGTCTGCGGGTTTCTGAGCGTGACATTTCAAAAGAGAACTGGCCTACCACTTTGGCGCCTGCGCCCAGGGCTGCCAGATGCCCGGCCTTAGTCGTATAGTCGGGCACCAGCCCGATGACAGCGAGCCGGAGGCCTCCGGCTGCACTACTGCAAGCAATAGTATTTTTAATCTCTTCCTCACCTACTGGAGCCAGTTTGCCCAGCTCGTGCAGCGCAGCCTTCAGACCCTCAGTAACATCAGTTTCCACCGTTGAGGGTACCTGCACACGTCCCAAAAGCTCAAGTTTTTCAATATCAAATGCCACAGCCTTAGTAAATGTGCTGCCAAAATCTACAAATACCCTTATGTTACTCATTTTATTACCAGTCCTTTTTTACACCAAACCCTTTGAGCGCAAATCATCAAACAAATCTTTTATTGATGGCTCGACGGGAGCATCGGGTGGGTACACTCTGTCAAAGCCCAGAGCCTTAAACTTCACCTCATCTGCCTCAAAGTCCCGCTTGCCAACACCCAAGATGCCTCCGATGTACAAGAGTGTGTCCCCTACTCCGGCCTCTACACATTTTTCTTTAAAGCCTTGCAAGTCCTGTTCAGCCATTCCGTACAAGCTAGTCATCATAACTGCCGCAGCATCAGTTTCCTGAGCTGCCTTTATAAATTCTTCCGGAGCGGTCTGCGCACCAAGAGCAACCACCTTAAAGCCCGCTTCCCTCAAAACCTTGGAAATAATTTTTGTACCGATAACATGTGCATCCACGCCTACTGTGCCTGTTATAATAGTGGGCTGAGTTTTGCCAATGGCTTCCTTGAGATCCTCTTGTATGTCCGGCACATCATCCACAGTACCCGGAGGGTCTATGAGGCAGCCACGTGAAAGTGTCCAGAAATCGGCGATACTGGTCTTGTATCCGATTTTTCTGCCCTCGGCTTTTTCGCGCTCGCGCAGCTTCTCATCGTTGTACTTGCGTACTTCATCCGGAATCGGAAGATTCCCGTACTCAATGTAGCGGCAAGCACCCTGCAAGTCACGTGCGCCCATGCAAAGGTCGCGGACATTGACATTGATTGAAAACGGAGAGTCAAGCACGCCTGCCGCCAGGGCGTTGACGCATCCCACGGCCAAGTCCCCGTCACCCATTTCAATTACCTTGTCAATAATGGCTGAAACGGCCAGCTCACACATTCTTTTTTCCAGTTGAACTGTTTCGGAGTCGTATTTAATACCCTGCTGACGGACAACATTGAATATCCAGTTAGCTGAACGGTATGTCTGCATATGTGATTCCACGCTTGGCACTCCCACAGCCTCATCAACTGTTTTAACTGAGCAAGCGTCAATCGGAGAGAGAGCCGCAATCATCGCAACATAGTTGATATATCCATATGCCAGGCCGATATCCTGAGGGAAGGCAAATAGTGACGACTGGTTACCTATAAGACCCGGAATAACTACATCTTTGTAGCCAAACTTATCCAAGTATTTGCGGAAAAGACCTTCGGCTGCAAGGATTTCGGAGACATCCTGTTCCAGATTGCCTTGGAAATTCATCAGGGGTACAACACTCTTTACGCCCTGCTCTGCCGAAATAAGAGCTTCAATTATCTGTGTGGCGATGTTAATATACATCGGGATAACACCATTTGGAATCCAGCCGTGGCAGTCTGTCGAAATTATTACGCCCCTGTCTGCATAGTAACCGATGAGACGGCCGAGATATTGAGCTGTTTCAATACATTCCTCTGCACTAGCTATCTTGTCATAGCCGCCAATCCAGCCGAAAAAGCTGTTGGGCATCGCTGTCATGCCGGAGGCAAATGCCACCTCACCTACGAAGCTGTT
Source organism: Oscillospiraceae bacterium (assembly GCA_009786775.1). Lineage (GTDB taxonomy): Bacteria > Bacillota > Clostridia > Oscillospirales > Oscillospiraceae > WRMH01. The sequence goes on along the minus strand of WQRL01000201.1, from coordinate 1,505 downwards.
GGCCACACGGGATGAACGGGGGTCAAATGCTCCTTCACAGGATTCGACAACTTTTCTGGTGGTCTTAACACCGTGGTTTATAATCGGGTAGCCGTTGAGCTTCATTTGCCCTGTTCTGATGCTCTCTTCCAGCCCCTTCTGGGCTTCGCCCAGCCTCAAGTTGCGTGTATATGAGTCTGTTGTAAACGGAAACAGCCTAACGCCCACCTCGTTGAGCGATTTTAGCAGCTCAATTTCTTTTTCAACAACAGGCACACCTGAGCGCGGGAAGAGCCCAACGGTACCGTCTGCCCGGTACTTGGCAAGCATTTTTGTAAAATTCTTATCATCGGGTAAGGATTTTTGATATGCGATGGCTTCGTCCAGGTCAATTTCTGCGGCAGTCTGTGGCCATGGAGCCAGAACCTCTGGACGCAGTTCATTCAGGAACCTCTGCTCGTCTATTCTCTTCTGTCTTACTCTAATCATTTTCTACTCATTTCCTCCGTTATTTATTCTATTTTTATTACTATTTTGTGAATTGCTTTACTTTTATTATATGACATGATATGCTTTGGTCATGGATATATTGAGATTTAAGTATTTCATAACCGCTGCTGAACGGCTCAACTTCACAGTTGCTGCCAAAGAGCGGTACATAACACAAACTGCCATGAGCCTGCACATCAAAAAAATGGAGGATGAGCTTGGCTTTCAGTTGTTTGTGCGTGACAAGCGCTCAATAAGGCTTACTGAGGCCGGGCGGGATTTCTACCATCAGGCTGTTCAGCTCGTTGCCAAATATGAGATGGCTGTCAAAAGTGCTGAGAGCCTTGCCTCCGGAGCCCGTGGCATGATAGGGGTTATGATGCCGGGTTACGGTGAGGGCTTTATGCTCCTGGACAAGTTACGTGCCTTTGCCTCCATGTATCCGGACGTGAGCCTTAATATAAGGGTTGAAGCTCCCGGACGGCATATTACAGAGCTTAAAAACTCCATGACCGATCTTATCATAGGCCCGCCCAGTGACACGGAGCGCGATCCTGAGATTGAAACGCAGAGCCTGCGTGAGGATCCGATTTTCGTTGTGTGCAACTCCAGTCACCCCTTTGCCAAACTTGAGAAAGTGACGGCAAATTTGCTGCGCGAGGAGCCTGCAATACTCTATGATCCTCAGGAACTCCCCAACACATTTCGCGAAATGCTAAACGACCGTGAACAGTTAGGCCTGGATACAGGTGTAATCATACCGGTCCGGAATTTCGGCGAGATGCTCATGAATATTGGGCTTGAGCGCGGTATCAGCTTCTTGCCGGGCTTTGCTGTGGAAAGGCTCCTGCCCATTTCTAACAGTGCGGATGTGGTTTGCCTGCCTCTTGAACACGAGGGCAAGGTTCCCACAATGACTACTGTGATTGGCTATCTTAAAAGCAACACCAATCCCATTTTAGCAAATCTTGTAGCTGCCCTGCTTACTAATGAGTGCTAGAAACAACAGTGTGGCTCACTATACATAATACCACTAA
>WQRL01000200.1 GCA_009786775.1 Oscillospiraceae bacterium | reverse complement strand
TTTGAAGGGCGCGGCGTTAGGGTTGAAATGGACCGCGGTCTTTTCCAAAACTACTCAGCTTACGGCGGAGGTGTCGCGCAGGTTTCCGTCAAGTGTGTCGAGTACGGCTTAAACTTTGTAATTGATGAAATGAAAAAAGAGCGCGACCGCATGCTGGCCGAAGGCGATAACGAAAATTCCCACGGCGCGGCTCAATTTTTGCGCAAGTTCTGGCTGCTCAAAGCTGCCATAATTTCCTGCGAAGCGTTTATCGCATTTGCAAAGCGCCATGCCGATCTGGCCCGTGAAATGGCTGCCACAGAAACCCGGCCGGAGCGCAAGAAAGAGCTTCTGCGCATCGCTGACGCATGTGACAGAGTTCCTGGCGAGCCTCCCCGCAACTTCTTTGAAGCTGTGCAGTGCATACGCCTATACCATCTCGTCTGCTGGAAAGAAAGCTCCGACAGGCCTGAGGTGCCTATTGGGCGCATAGACCAACTCCTATACCCCTATTACGAAAAAGACAAGAAAGAGGGTAAAATCACAGCGCAAGATGCAGCCGAACTACTCGGTGCTCTATGGCTGAAAATCCGCGAGTGCGAAAACCTTGTTACAATTCCCCGTGAACTGCGCGCAGCCCCAGGTTCACTTTTACCGAATATAACACTTTGCGGCACGGATGAGCAGGGCAATGACCTTACAAATGAAATTTCATGGCTTGTCTTGGAAGCGATGGCTCAAATTAAACTCTCGGAACCTGCAATTTATGTGCGTACAAGCGAGAACACCCCCACTGAGTTTATGATTCACGCCCTTGAGTGTAACCGTGAGTTTGGCGGCGGAAATCCCGCGTTTCTAAACGACAAGGTGGGCACACAGCGCTATCTCGACAGGGACGTGCCTCTCAGCGATGCGTGCAACTGGAATGCTTCCGGCTGCCTGGGCTACCATCTGGACAGCCTTGAGCACATGGGTGGCGGCCACAATATCAGCCAGATGAAGGTTCTGGAACTGGCTCTTAACGATGGCTTTGACAAGCGCACAAACAAGCAGCTTGGCATACACACCGGCGATGTACGGAAATTTACAAGTTATGAGCAGGTAGTTGACGCCTATTATAAGCAACTGGCGTACTTCACCCCGCTTTTGCGCAAATTTAAGATGCTCTCATGGTCAACTGAAATTACAGACGGTCCGATGAGCGGCCTTCGTGTTGCCATGCAGTACGAAGATTGTATCCCCGCCGGCCTCGCTTCCCGTGAGGGCGGTGCCCGCTATCCTGAAGGCCGCGCCGCATGGCTGGGCTCCCGTGGCTTAGTTGACCTCTCCGATTCACTTGTAGCCATAAAGAAGCTCGTGTTCGATGAAAAGCGCACCACAATGGCAGAGTTGCTGGATGCTTGCGACAAGAACTGGGAAGGCTATGAAAAGCTCCATCTCATGTGTGTAAACGCACCTAAATACGGCAATGATGATGACTATGCCGATGAGATTTACGACGACTTGAGCACAAAGGTTCCTGAGATAATGCAGCAAGAAATAGACCCGCTCACAGGCAAGAAGCCCATGCTCTTCATAGGCGCAGCGGCAGGCCATGTCGGAATCGGGCGCGCCATCGGCGCAATGCCCAATGGGCGCCTGTCAGGCACACCTACTTGCGATGCCGCATGTTCTGTTTCACCCGGCTGCGATGTAAATGGCCCGACAGCGGCTATTAACTCAGCCACAAACGGTATGTACGCAATGGAATATGCAGGTTATGCTATGAACATGAAGTTCTCAAAAACCCTGCTCAATACCGATGATAAGATTGAGAAACTCTATTCCCTAGTCAGAGCCTTCATGAAGCGCGGTGGCTGGCATATCCAGTTTAACATCCACAGCCGCGAAGAACTGGTAGACGCTCTGGCTCACCCTGAAAAACATAAGAACCTTCTGGTACGCGTCGGTGGCTACAGCTCATATTTCATTGATCTGCCGCCTGGACTGCAAGCTGAAATCGTCAACAGGACGATGCACGAAATTATTTAACAACTTGGGCGGGGGCGGCTGCAACGCAGCCGCAGCCCGCCCTGCACTTACTTCTAAACATACAAACACGATGAATTGGAAAATGATATAAATGGACGGATTTATTTTTAACATACAAAGATATAGCATTGACGACGGCCCGGGAATCAGGACCACAGTGTTCGTCAAGGGCTGCGCCATGCGCTGCCCCTGGTGCTCAAACCCCGAGTCAATCTCAGCCGAGCCTCAGCTTCTGCACCGCTTCACAACCTGCACAAAATGTGGCGACTGTGCCCCGGCTTGTGACAAGGGTGCCATCACTTTCACCCCTGAAACAGGGCCGGTATTCGACCGTGAGCTCTGTGATGTCTGTGGGAAGTGTGCATGGGAGTGCATAAACCAGGCCATAAAAATCTCAGGGGAATCTATGAGTATTGAGAAGGTCTGGAAGACAATAAAAAAAGACATGGTTTATTACGAAGAGTCAGGCGGCGGAGTCACATGTTCCGGAGGCGAAATTCTTATGCAGCCGGAGTTTGTAAATGAACTTTTTAAGAAATGCCGCGAAAATGGAGTTCACACCTGTGCCGACACAGCGGGCTTTGGCTCTGCGGAGGCTCTGGACTTAGTTTTGGAATATGCCGATTTGGTATATTTTGACATAAAGTGGCTCGACCCTGTGCGCCATGAGGAACTCACAGGAGTCCCGCTGGAGCCTGTTGTGCGAAACTTTAAAACCATCTGTGAGCGCGGCATTCCCATAGTTGTAAGAATTCCTCTAATACCTGATTTTGACGACAATTCAGACAACTTGGCCGCAATAGCCAAATTTGTCAAAGAAAATGCCCCCGGAGCCGATGTCCACATCATGCCTTACCACCGCTACGGCGAAAGCAAGTACGAGTCCCTGGGTATCGAATATCCGCTAAAAGGCTTGCGTGAGAACACTCCTGAGGATTTAGAGCGCGCCCGTAAGATTTTTGAGGCCGAGGGCGTATCTGTCGAGGTTAAATAACTATATTTGCACAGTATAAACGCGAGCCACCGGCCCGCGTTTATACACATTTATTATAATTATGCGAAAGGCTTCTATACCATTGTCATAAGTCCGCCGTCGTGGACAATGACTGTGCCGGTGATATGGCAGCCCGCCTGAGAGGACAGGAATACACAAAGTGCGCCGATTTCAATAGGTTCTGCAAAACGGTGGGTTGGCAAGGCGGCTTCAGCCATTTCAATAGCTGCCGGAGGAAGGTCTTTATCCAAATCGGAGTGCGTCATCCCCGGTGCTAGGGAGTTTACCCTTATACCGAAGTCGCCAAGTGTTAGAGCCAGATATTTCGAGAAGATATCAAGTCCGGCTTTTGAGGCATTATATGGGGAGTTATCGTGTTCCCGGGAGTTTGAAACACGCTGTCCGCCAACTGAGGATATGTTTATGATTGTGCCGCCCTTACCAGAGCTTTTCATATTGGGAACAATGGTGTGTACGACATTTGCCACGCCGTGGAGGTTGGTGTTGATGATGCGGTGCCATTCATTTAGGCCGTTTTCCGCAAAGAAATTAGTCGTGGATCCAATTCCTGCATTATTGACAAGCACGTCTACGTGGCCGAAGAATTCGTAAACCTTCTTGCCTGCGGCCACAACTGAGTCATAGTCGGCCACATCACATTGGATGCAGGTGTGTTTTCCGCCATATTGCGAAAAGCCCTCGGCAACTTCCTTGCCTGAGGCTTCATTGCGGCAGAGAACTGCCACATTTGCACCGCTCTGCGCAAAAGCAGTTGAGATACCTAGCCCGATACCCCTGTTTCCTCCAGTGACGACTACGTTTTTGCCCTTTACGTCAAAGGCACCAGACATTGACTCGATAGGTGGTGTCTTAACCATAGTATTTGCTCCCTTCATTATTAAAAAGTAAATTAATTATATTAGGAGGTTTCTAAAGTGTCAATACCGAAAACCTGCAAAGCAGCAGTGCTTCCCGATTACGGAGCACCAATGGAGCTGCGAGAAGTTCAAATCCCCGAACTTGAGGACGGAGCTATTTTAGTTAAAGTGGAAATGGCAGGAATCTGCGGTTCAGACCTGCACATTTGGCACGGAACAATGGGTATCAAAGCCCCCACACCATATGTCATGGGACATGAAACAATAGGCAAAATCGTAGCTCTGGGGCGCGGAAGGGTAAACGATGCAGCCGGCTCGCCCCTTTTAGAGGGAGACCTTATAACATGGGCTCACGCCTACTGTCACGACTGCTATTACTGCAACATAGCAAATAACCCCATGCTTTGTGAAAACCGCACCGGGTACGGTATGGCCCCCCCGGAGAAGCTGATGGGTGGATTTGCGGAGTATGAATACATAGTTCCCAAGACAAAAGTTATCAAGATTCCCAAAACACTCACACCTGAGGAAGCCATAGGGGTAGCTTGCGCCTTCCGCAGTGTAGTGTCCGGTTTTGAGAAACTTGAAGGCATTGCAGCGGGCGACTCCGTGGTTATTCAAGGGGCGGGGCCTGTCGGTCTTTACGCCTGCGTACTGGCAAAAGAGAGCGGCGCAGGGCAGGTCATAGTAATAGGGGCTCCAGAAAGC
>WQRL01000199.1 GCA_009786775.1 Oscillospiraceae bacterium | reverse complement strand
TTAGTACGGCGGCTGTGTCGGTTGAGAAGTATGGGTGGCCGGTGCCCATGGCAAAGATTACAACGCGGCCTTTTTTTAGGTGCCTGTCGGCTCTGAGCCTTATGTATGGTTCCGCGACGGCGGATATTTGCAGTGCTGTCTGGACTCTTACGTCGACTCCGAGTTGTTCGAGCATGTCAGCTACGGCCAGGCCGTTCATAACGGTTGCCATCATGCCCATGTGGTCTGCGCGTGTGCGTTCGATTTTGCCTTCTCCGTCTTTGACTCCGCGCCAGAAATTGCCTCCTCCGATAACGACTCCTACTTCAACGCCTAGGTCTACGCATTGCTTTATTGCTGTGCAGACTGCTCTTATAACTTCGAAGTCCAGGCCAGTTTTTTTGTCACCTGCGAGTGCTTCGCCGCTGACTTTGAGTAATACACGTTTGAATACAGGTTTATTTTCAGAAATTTTACTCACCTCCAAAGTTTATCTTAAATTCTCAAGACAGTATAATACATTTTGGAAAAAATGGAAAGAGGAATTTGTCAGATTGTGTGGTTAAATTGGTGTTGCAGGGCTTTGGCGGGGCTTTTGGGCCTTGCGGCTTATTCCCGTAAAAAAACGCAGCGGGCGCCTGCGGACTCCACCTTCGCGCATAAGCGGCAGCACGGCTCATTGCGGGGGCTCGCTAAACTCGCTTCGCTCAAACAGCCGCTCGCCTTTTCCCGCAACTCACCTGCTGCCACTAATGCACTGCGCTAAGTCGTCCGCAGGCGCCCACTGCGCTTTTTTACTACTGCGGTGAGGGCTTGGGGCTTTTTATTTCAAAATTTTAGGGTCAGCTAGGTTTTGTTGATTTTTTGAAAATTAAATCTGCGTGTGAAGTTTTTGTGAACTGAGCGCAAGCAACCTTGACAAAGCGAAATAGAGCCCTATAAAGTGTCATATAAGCACAGTGAATTGTGTTGGGAGGAAAGTATAATGCAGAAGAAATTGCTTGGCATATTTTCTGTTTTGCTGATTGTTTTAGTAGGCTGTGGATCAGCAGACGTGCAAGAGCACAGCGACCAATACATTTGCGGCGAAACCTATTTCTTGGCACCAGCTAGTAGTGATAATTTTATAGAAAACTCATTGATTTTAACACTGGTTGAAGGCGCTCCGCAGAATGCTATGTTCACAATCACATCACAGTTGTTTGAAGCCAAAGAAAATGTAAACATACGTTTCCCAAAAATTGAAACATCTAATCAGGAGTTGCAAGAAGCAATAAATACTCTTATTTTGGCTGACGTGCCTGAAATGCTTAGCGATTTCCCTGACTGGCAAGAACTGACCCTAGATGTAAATTATACGATAAAATTTTACAATGACAGTTTATTAAGCATAGTTTATACGGGAATAGGGTTTTTGCAAGGCTCCGCTAGGCCGGCACACTTGTTTTACGCACTCAACATAAACCTAGATACCGGAAAAAAGATTGCCTTAAGCGATGTTGTAAATATTGATGAACTATTTGTTGCTGCTTTACTATCTGAGAGCACAACTCATATTAATCCTAATCCGGAACTGAAACAATTTGTGAGAGAGATTATTTCCGAGGAAAACTTCTTACATAGGTTAAAGGAGTCTGGAGATTCTAATTTCTACTTCACTAGCAATAGTCTGGGTATCAGTATCGGCGGACTTGGCGGTGCAGCTGGGGATCATGCAGAATTAGAAATTAATTTAAGATATTTAATCGCTGCATTTTCAGAGGAGAACTAGCCACTATCGATTTGAGATTTAACGGAAGAGATGATATAACAGAAAATATGATAAGGACAGAGAATGGGCTGCCTTTGAGGGTGAGGTATGTAAAGCTATGAAGAAGAGAAGAATTATAGCCGCTTGCTGTTTGCTGGTGTTGTTTGGTGCTGGCGTGTATTTTGCAGTATCTGCATATTATAACAGAAACCAGTATTTAGCGGATGTCACTATGATAATGGCCATACACCCGCCAATGAGAGCGGAAGTGTATTATATTGTTTTGAGAAATGATGGCTCATTGACAAGTTCGAGAGGAACAAGGCAGAGATCAACACATAGATCATTACAAGTGTTTATGAGAAATCCACTTAGAAGAACCTTCCTTCGCACAGTCCGAGAGATAATTGAGGTGCAACTGAGCAAGGAGGAATATTTTCGGTTGATAAACATTGCTGAGACGTTTCCATCGGGCGGATATGATTCAAATAGAGTTGTACTTGGTGCAGGGTGGATAGAGGTTTTCTATAGAGGCGCATACTTCTTTGAGTTTTACACGAGAAGCGGGCAAGGCACAAACTTTCGGGAAGCCCTATTCCATTTGCTTTATGAGATTGTTGAGATGTCTCCGTTGGAAATACGGCTCAGAACAGATTGAAATATTGAGGCAGTGCGCGATACAGAAAATATGATAAGGGCAGAGCATGGCTTGTCTTTAAGGTGGACATTTTTGAACTTGGCAAGAAATAGTGCTGTTCACACGCTAGTCGGGCATGGGCGGGTGCTGCGGGAGAAAGTGGGGTGGCCGCAGTCTGGAACACAAGTTTCGGTATGCTTTCAAGTTTCCGCTAGGGTAGACGTGACTGACGTAGGCCGCCACGCTTTTTCCCGTAGCATCCGCCTATGTCCGACGGGTGGTTTTAGATTTGTGTGAGCTGTAGCGAAGGGGCAGGGCCGAAGATAATTTAAGATGCTGCGATTGACAGCCTTTCGACTTTGTAATATATTACGGTTAGCGAGGTGAGTTTGTTGAATTTGAGAGCAAGATTATTACAGCTACTTGAAAATAGAGGGAGTGACTACACTTCAGGGGCGGCGCTTGCGCAGGAGCTTGGGGTTAGCCGAAATGCGGTGTGGAAGGCTGTGGAGGCTTTGCGTTCTGAGGGGTATTCTATAGCCGCTGTGACTAATAAAGGTTACCGGGTTGAGGGGAGCGGTGATATGCTTTCCGCCGATGGGATATATGCTTTTTTGAAAACTAAGGGTATTTTTTCCGTACAGGTTAAAAAATCAGTTACATCAACAAATACATTGCTGCGCGGTTTGGCTGCTGAGGGTGCTCCGGAAGGGTATGTGCTTGCAGCAGAGGAGCAGACTGCGGGGAAAGGCAGGCTGGGCAGAGCGTTTCATTCGCCGGCGGGGCATGGGATTTATTTTAGTGTGCTTTTGAGGCCTGGGTCTAAGACGGATGTTGCCCCTTTGATAACTTCGGCAGCGGCGGTTGCTGCTGCACGTGCGGTTGAGGAAGTTTTGGGGGTCAGTGTTGGAATAAAATGGGTCAATGACTTGTTTGTAGGCGAGAAAAAAGTTTGCGGGATTCTCACGGAGGCCGCGTTTGATATGGAGAGCGGCCTTATTGAGAGTGCTGTTTTGGGTATTGGCATCAACATAACCAGGCCTGATGAGGGCTTTCCAGGTGAGCTTAGGGATGTCGCTACGTCTTTGACGGACAGGGATGTGGGCATGGACAGCCAGCGGGTGAGGTTGATTGCGGCTGTTTTGGATAATTTTTGGCTGTTTTATCAGGATTTGGGGAAACGGGAGTTTCTGGATGAATATAGGGCGCGGTCGATTGTTTTGGGGAGAAGCGTGAATGTTATTTCCTACGAGGGTTCTAAAGTGGCCAGGGTTATTGAAATTGACGATGATTGCGGGCTAGTTGTGGAGCTTGCAGATGGTGAGCAAACCACGCTTAGCTCAGGGGATGTTAGCATACGCCTTTAGGAGTACTTATGGATGAGAAATCTTTAGATATAAATGTCAGATATATAAAAGGTGTAGGCGAGGCCCGTGAAAAGAAATTTGAGAAGCTGGGGATTAAAACCCTCTCCGACTTGGTTTCTTATTTTCCGCGCGCCTATGAGGATAGGACGCAGTTTAAGCTGTTAAATGGCCTGACGGTTGGAGAAACTGTCTGTGTGCTGGCCATGGCTGCTACTGCGCCGCAGCTTTCGCATATCCGGAAAGGGCTTGATATTGTCAAGCTGCGGGCCGTGGATGAGGTGGGCACACTGGAGCTTACTTTCTTTAATCAGCCCTATATCAAGGATTCAATAAAGCCCGGTGAGTCTTATGTTTTTTATGGCAAGGTCGAAGGGACGCTTACAAGACCTGCGATGGTCAATCCGCTTTTTGAAAAAGTTATGCAGGGGGATTTGGATTCAAACCCCGCTTTGCGCACCAGTATCACAGGCAGGATTATGCCGGTATACCCGCTTACGGCGGGGATTTCACAAAAAATGCTGTTTACTGCGGTAAGGAGCGGGCTTGATAAGTGCGGGGATGAGTTGCCCGATATTTTGCCTGATGATATAGTCAGGGAGTATGAACTTTGCAGGGCGCGTTACGCTTATGAGAACATTCATTTTCCAGAGGATATGAAGGCTCTGGAACTTGCCCGCAAAAGGCTCATATTCGAGGAACTTTTTGTGCTTATAACAGCTATGAAACTTCTTCGGGACAGGCGCAGCGAAAAAACAGGCAGAAGATTAATACAGCCTGACTGGAATGAGTTTTATGGGGCTTTCGACTTTAAGCCCACAGGTGCGCAGGTCAGGGCGGTAGAGGATGCGGCGAGGGATATGGAGTCGGAGAAGGCGATGAACAGGCTCATTCAG
>WQRL01000198.1 GCA_009786775.1 Oscillospiraceae bacterium | reverse complement strand
GAATAATGTTCATAGGGCATCCTGCTCTTTTCGCAGTTTGTACATTTCTGGCTTGATAAAGTCAATCATGCCTGCTTCTGCTTTGGTTAGCCATGTGTTAAGATATTCCTTCATATCTGCACTAATGCGAAGTTCGCATACAATTACGCCATTTTCGTTGTAAAATGACATATATCCGGTGTATGGCCAAAGTTGCTCCAATATTTGTGTCCTACCGGAGGCTGGAGTGGTAGATGGGGCAGCATCCCCTGCGAGCACCTCCGGCAATGGCAATATTATATTTACAGCGGTAATAAACATCTGCTTTGCAGGGTCAGGCTCGTCTGCTAACGACATTTCAATCAAGTTAAGATAATCGGTGAGTGTTAGCTGGGTTTCCTTTTCTCCGTATCCCCAAAAATGTGTCGCTGTAAAAAAACCATTTGCTGCATAATTTATATGGGGTGTATAGTTTTCATCATGAGATATTTTGAACGACATTAACCCATATTCTGCTAAATGCTTGAGTGTGTGATTGACGTTGTGTTTCACAGGACCTCTCACTTTTTCATACTGATACATAGCTGATGCGTGAAAGTTGCAACAACACATATTAAATCCGCTTTCCATATCTATCTGGATACTTGGAAAACGCTCACTCATATAGCCGAGAACATACATTGTATATTCGAAATAAGCACCCGGGCCAACATTAAGATACGCAGACACTCCTTCTTTGTCTTTGCAAAGAGATAACTGCATAGTCATTCCGCCACGGTCTAAAAAGGTCTGCAACACAGGCGCGAGACAAGGGTTTTCTGCTTTTGTGTAGTCAAACGGTTCTTCTGGTTCAGAAGGCTCATTTAATGCGTTAATACATTTTCTGCTTGCGCTCTTTGCATATATTTCTTCTTGTATTTCTTTGGGGAGTAAATCCATGTGCTGGAAGTTTGTTGTTATGGAAATTTTAGAGTAGTCGTTTGAGAGTAACTTGTTGCGCAAATTTTCTAAAGTGATAGGCTTGCATTTTTCGCTATGCCAAACGCCGCTGCACCCTGAAGCGCAGTATAGATATTCCGGTGTTGGTACATCACAAAGAACTGGCATATTCAAATAACACTCAACAAACTCAACCGCTTGAACGCTTTCCGGCAGAACTATGTCAAAATCAGTATCCGAGCCGTCTATTTCATAACCGTCCCAGTATAAAAGCATGGTGATTCTCCCTTATCATGACTTTAGTAAATAACATTATGTGTAAACTGCGATTTAAGTATATCATTTGAGCCGGCTTTATGTCTAGAGCGAACCCTACCCTCGTATGCCTGCTCATTTCCTCATCAAACACGAGTAGGAACTCACATCAAGCTATTTGATTTATGTAGATTTCGAAAGTAGCCAGTCTAGTACATTAACCTGTAAAATGCCGTCGTGGTTGGCGTTTGGCATTATATCGTCAAGGGTTAGCAGAAATTTCGGGTGATGGTCGGGGATTTTTTGAAGGGGGGCAAGTTCTCTGGAAAGAGTGTTTTCGTCCAGTACGGATGCGGCTACTTGGTAATAGCAAACGCCCCCGGAGTTGTTCGTGACGAAATCTATTTCCCGTTCTGCGAGTTTCCCGATGCTGACTTTATTTCCACGGCGCAACAGTTCTAGGTATACGATATTTTCGAGTTGATGCCCCAGATCAGATGACGAGCCGGATAGAAGCATATTCCGCAGGCCGGTGTCTACGATATAGTATTTGCCCAATGTTTTTAGATGTTGACGCCCTTTGATATCATAGCGGTCTACTTTGTAGAATATAAAGCTGTCGGTTAGAGCTCTCACATATGTTTCAACTGTGTTGACTGATATCTTGCGGCCGGCGGAGTTGATAGTGTCACTAATTTTTTTTGTCGATACCGGGCTGCCTATGCTGCTACAAAGGAACTTGATAATGCTCTCCAGGACGGATATGTCGGTTATTCCTTCTCGCTTGGCGACATCTTTGATGAGAATGGTGTTGTAGATGCCGTCAAGATAAGCTCTTATAATGGTATCGCTTCGTTCAAGTACACTCACATATGGGAACGACCCATAACGCAGGTAGTTGTTAAATTCTTCTTTGGGGCTTGATACACCTGCCTGCTCTGCCATCTTCATATGCTCCGAAAATGAAAGCGGCAACATGCTTATTTCGACATACCTTCCGGACAATAATGTTGCAAGTTCGCCTGAGAGCATGTGTGCGTTGGAGCCGGTGATGTACACATCGACATTTTTTTTGATGAATAGGCTATCAACTGCTTTTTCAAAATTAGTGCATAGCTGTGCTTCGTCAATAAACACATAAGTGTACTTGTCGCTACAGAGCCGGTCTTTGAAATAGGCGTACAGATTTTTGTAGTTATGTAAGTGTTCGAAATCCACATCTTCCAGGTTAACCGATACAATTTGCGTGTTATCTACCCCTGTAGAGCGCAGGTAGTCCATGTATTGCATCAGCAGTGTAGATTTGCCCGAGCGGCGTACTCCGCTTATAACTTTGATGAGCTGCTTTTCGCGCCACGATTTCAGTGTATCTAAATATTCTTTCCGCGCAACCATATTACCACCACTTTCTGGAGCTTGCCTTTTTTTCTGAGTATACTAAAAACAATAATTTACGTCAAGTTTTTTCTGAATTCGTTAAAAACAATTAAAATTTGAAAGTTTTTTCTCTGTACAGAAAAAACTTTTGAAGCCAAAGGAGGGCGGAACTCTAAAATGCAAAATACTATCCTCTGTTTGCTATAAGTGGAGTCCTCTGAAATATAAAAACATCCTTTGTTTTGTGCAATTAAAGATTTATGGAAGAAAATGGCAGTATGAAAAAAACCGCCGCGAAAAATATCACGGCGGAATTTTTGTAAACTTAGGGTTAAACGGCCCTTATTCCCCTGCGGCGGCTTTGTCCATGAAGACCGTGACGTTGGGGTGCAGGAGGACGAAGCTGGCGGGCACGTCTGTGTGGATCATGCCGTCGAAGAGTTTCTTGGCGATGGGGGCTTTGCCTTCGCCTGTGATTATTAGAATTATTTTCTTCGAGAAGAAAATTTCGCCGATGCCCATTGTCAGCGCTTGCGTTGGCTGGACTTCATCAGGGCCGAAGAATCTTGAGTTGGCGTCTATTGAGCTCTGTGTAAGTTTCGTGAGATATGTGCCCATGGAGTATGCTACAGAGGGTTCATTAAAGCCGATGTGGCCATTGTGGCCGATGCCTAGCAGCATGAGGTCAATCCCGCCTGCTTTGGCGATTTCTTCGTCATATCTTTTGCACTCAGCCTTTGGGTCGGGAGCTTCGCCGCTGGGAAGTGAGAACTGGGAGAGGTTGATTTTGTCAAACAGGTTCTCCCGCATGAAGTAGTCATAGCTCTGGGGGTGGTCTTTTTTCATGGGGTAATATTCGTCTAGGTTAAAGGAGCGGGCTTTTGAGAAGCAGATTTCGCCTGCTTTATATTTTTTTGCAAGTTCATTATAAAGCCCGACAGGGGTGCTGCCAGTTGCGAAGCCGAACACTGTGCCGGGTTTTTCTTTTAGCTGCTGAACATATAGCTCCGATGCCGCCTGGCAAACTTCTTCATAAGTGTCAAAAATGAATTTCTTCAATGTAATGAATCCTCCAATTATTGTGTGATGGCGCCATGGTGTTGACACCATGCTGTGTGAAATGCCGTGGTTTGCCGTCAAATCGCAGAAACCGAGGTACACATATAGTTGGGCGGCCGCAAGCACGGCCGCCCAATTTGCAGGGTTAACTAGTCTTTGAGTGCTGCCTGGGCTGCTGCTAGGCGTGCGATTGGGACTCTAAATGGTGAGCAGGATACATAGTCGAGGCCGACTGTGTGGCAGAATTCGACGGATGACGGGTCGCCGCCGTGCTCGCCGCAGATGCCTAGTTTGATGTCGGGGCGGATGCCACGGCCTAGTTTTACAGCCATGTCCATCAGTTTGCCGACGCCAACTTGGTCGATTCGGGCAAATGGGTCTGACTCGAAAATTTTCTTGGAATAGTACTCATCCAGGAACTTGCCTGCATCGTCGCGGGAGAAGCCGAATGTCATTTGTGTCAGGTCGTTTGTGCCGAATGAGAAGAACTCAGCTTCTTTTGCGATTTCATCGGCAGTGAGGCATGCGCGTGGAATCTCAATCATCGTGCCCACTAGGTATTTCAGGTCGCTACCTGCGGCTGCAATCAGCTCGTCGGCAACCTTGGTTACGATGTTTTTGACGAATACAAATTCTTTGACTTCGCCGACTAGCGGAATCATGATTTCAGGCACAACGTCCCAGTCGGGATGTTCTTTCTTTACGTTAATTGCGGCTTTGATGACAGCGTTTGTCTGCATTACAGCAATCTCGGGGTAGGTTACTGTGAGCCGGCAGCCACGGTGTCCCATCATTGGGTTAAACTCGTGAAGTGATTCGATGATGGCTTTAATTTCAGCAACTGTCTTGCCTTGTGTTTTGGCCAGAGCTTCGATGTCAGCTTCCTCAGTCGGGAGGAACTCGTGGAGCGGGGGATCTAGGAAGCGGATTGTTACGGGTGCGCCTTCCATTGCGTTATAGATGCCTTCAAAGTCAGCTTGCTGCATCGGCTCAAGTTTTGCAAGGGCTTTTTCTCGCTGCTCAACTGTTTCTGAGCAAAT
>WQRL01000197.1 GCA_009786775.1 Oscillospiraceae bacterium | reverse complement strand
CAAATACGCCGAAACTGAAGAAAATGAGAAATGCAAGGACATGATTGAGGATAATATGCAGATGGTTTCAGATGTGGCCGCAAATGAGGTCACAACTCACAGGTTCTTTATCATATTCCAGTACGAGCCGCACATGAAAACCAAGGGTAACACCGTCAGAGCCATCGCTGACAGGCTTAACGAGGAAGCCGAAACAGCGCGCCGCTTTCTTGATTTATGCGGTCTTGAAGTGCTTGACCCCGACTATGTTGATAACGCTGTGCTTGAGCTTTTGTACGAAACTGTAAACAAAAACTCCGCCCGGCGCGTAAAACTTCCGGATGGAGTATTTGACATGATGACCGCCGTACACGGCATATATGGAGGGTACTAGGGCAAGTTCGACTTTATATCTCTCATGCCATAGAGAACCCGGTGTATTTCAACCACACCGTCATCCTCAATCACTTTATAGAAAACAAGATAGTCTAAAACTGCCATTTTTCGGTACGCCGAATTCCCTTCGTAGACTCCATATAGCGTAGGATTATCGCACAATTTTTCTACGCTTAGTTTTAACGCTTTCAGAAACTTTCCGGGCGTACTTGGGTAAAACTGTGAGAGATAGTTTTTGATGTTCGCTACGTCGTGCCGTGCAGGCACTATATAGACGAGCCTGTACTTCTTCATAAACCAAACTCCCGCCAAAAATCTTCATGTGAAATTCGCTCGGAGTTCGGATTGGCAGCCTCAACTTCCGCTTCGGCCAGCATTTTTGCTACATAACGCTTATGGGAGTATTCTTCAAACGCGGCATACTCGTCAATGTTGATGAGCACAGCCTCGCCCTTCCCGTTGTTCGTTATAATCACTTGATCGTGATTTCTGACAATCTCAGATAGTTCAGTATAATTGTTGCGCAAATCACGCACAGGCCGCACATGGACATTATACATATTACAAGCCCCCTTTCCGCATTGATTGTATCACAATAACGATACACTTTCAAGCGATATTAGAAAATGGAGTGATTAATCAGATGATCCCAAATAATAAAAATATCCGTACTACGGAAGCTACGGATGACACCACAGAGTTTGAAATCCCTGTAAAGAATAGGCGGTTCTCCCTATTTTCTTCGCTATTTCCCAAAAAGGAAACTTTTGACGATGAAATGCTGATAGAATCCGGCTCCACTACCCTGCTAGATGTAATATCCCCCACATCAGTAGACCTGACAGGCCGCGACTATGTTGAGGTTGACGGCATTTTTCATGCCTACCTATATGTTACAGGCTACGGCTATTCCACCACAGTTGGTAACGGCTGGCTCTCCGCACTGGTTGAAGCCGGTGAGGGCATCGGGCTTAACTTCATCATTAAACGCCAACCCAAAGATAAAGTCCTCTCAAAAATATCGCAGACAACTATGGCTAACAGGTCACGGATGCGCGATGTCGGCGATACCCGCCAGGATTATGAAGAGCTTGACAGTGCCGTTAACTCCGGCCTATATCTCAAAGACAACATTAACCGCAATAATGAGGACTTCTATTATATGCACACCTTGATTGAAGTCACAGCGGACAACCGTGACATACTTGAACACCGTGTATCCGCAGTTGAAACGCTGTGCGTCGCAATAGACATGCTCGCAAAACGCTGTGACTACAAGCATGAACAGGGCTTTCTTTCTTCCCTGCCTCTGTTGCACCTCGACCCCGACATAGAGCGCAAGGCGCGCAGGAACGCACTCACAACCGGTGTCGCCGCATCGTTTCCCTTTGCCTCATTTGAGCTTTGCGACAAAAGCGGCATCTTTGTCGGTAAGAACATGCACAATAACTCCGCCTGCATGATTGACTTATTTGACCGCGCCAAGTACAACAACGGAAATATAGCATGGTTCGGCGCCACCGGTGCAGGTAAAACATTCGGGCTGCAATGCATCGCCATGAGGCTCAGGCAACAGGGTAAACGCATTTTCATCATCGCCCCCAGCAAGGGCTATGAATACCGCTCAGCCTGTACCGCAATCGGCGGTGAGTATATAAAATGGGCACCCTCATCCGAGGACAGTTTTAACATAATGGAGATAAGGCGCAAAACTCTGGATGCAGATTCCGAGGCCCGCGGGATCTCACGCAATGACTCTTTGCTCGCAAATCACATATCAAAGCTCACGGCCTCATTCGCCCTACTGAAGAAAAATCTTACAGATGAGGACAGAAACTACCTGGACACCTCACTTGTTGAGTGTTACAGGGGCTTTGGGATTACATTTGAAAATGAATCTCTGTTTACGCCTGATGGTGAGTACAAGGAGTTTCCGACTATTGTTGACTGGCATGACACCCTTAAAAGCCAAGAGGAAACAAAACATCTCGCAATTCCGTTGCTCCGCTTCGTTTCAGGCTCTGCCGCAAGTATGGTGCGCAAGTCTAATATAAAGCGCGATGCAAAATACTATGTGCTCAATGTTTCCGAGTCTCCTGAAGAACTTAGGGAGTTTGTAACATTCTGGGCAACACAGTTCTGCACCGATATGGCACAGGAATCTATTTTAACGGAAGATGTGCTCATAATTGACGAAAGTTGGATTCTGGTTGGAGCAACCTCCACGCCTGAGATTGCAGGCAGAGTGCTGGAACTGGCTAAAACAATACGAGGCTACAACGGCATCCTCATATCTGCATCTCAAGACTTGGCAGACTTTCTATCCCTTGACGACGGCCATTACGGCAAAGGCGTCATAAACGCCTGCCGCCTGAAAATAATAATGCAGCTTGAAGAGCTCGAAGCAAGACTCGTCAAAGACATACTCAGCCTATCTGATAACGAAGCCGCACAGATAACGCGCAACCGCCGGGGCGAGGCGCTGCTCTCCATTGGAAATAGCAGAATCAGCCTGGCTGTATACTTTAGCGCTAAAGAATACGACGCTATAACCACCGCATCCGCTGACATAGCGGAACGCCGTGAGCGAATGTAACGAAGGGGTGAGACTATGGAAACTTTAAAAAGTGAAATGAAAGCAATCCAAGGCATCATATTTGAAGCATACAAGACTAGCGGAAATCTTATGGCACTGTTGGAAAATTCCGAAACAAGCTCAGCTGCCATCGCCGATGCGCTTGACAAAATGGCAGGGCAATTTGAAAGCAATGTGGTTATGCTCCGCAACC
The DNA here is from genome assembly GCA_009786775.1 of Oscillospiraceae bacterium. Lineage (GTDB taxonomy): Bacteria > Bacillota > Clostridia > Oscillospirales > Oscillospiraceae > WRMH01. The sequence continues at coordinate 1,490 of WQRL01000197.1, read as the reverse complement.
TGTGCGAGAGACATCACCCCGGCCCTGCGCCGTTCGGTTCAAAGCCACCGCTGCCACACATATCTATTTCGGGAAAAGTAGAAGTTAACATGTACGGTTGGCTGCATATTAAAATAAACACACTACTCCCGCATTGCCGTTTCCGCACACCTCAATACTTGCGCGACACCATAACACGCCTACTCGACAAATATGAAGCCGCAGGACGGACACTGCCACGGTTTGATAACGCAATGCTTATTATAGATGAACATTGCGATATTAATACCCGCGCAGTATATGACCAGGACAATAAGGGTTGGAAAGCTATACCGAACGCGCTAAAGGGCAGGGTCATAAGCGATGACGACCAGTTCTCTCTGGGAATTTCGCTTGTTTCTACCAGAACCAAAGACACAGCCTGCAACATCTATTTGCTCCCCCGCCACGATGCCGCAGACTTCTTCTCCCTGGTATATGACTGTTGATTAACGTAGGAAAGGCTGCTTCACTTGTGGGATAAACCCATCCCACAAACCCATACTGCCTTGTGGGATACCTGCAACCAATATCCCACAAGGCTCACTATTGAACGTATTGGAAACACTAATCTTGCCGTACAGTGCCTTTGGGGATTTTCCGAATTTTATCACCCTCCTATGTAACCTTAGCAAAATTATTATCCCACAACCCTAATTTTTACAACTCGCCTTCTATACTACATTCAAAACTTGTAGTCAATTTAGTATTTTTCAACAAAGTAGGCAGGCGTAACAATCTTCGGTCTTTCTATATCTACCTCATCAAAATCTTTATCCCCGGTAACAAAAATATCCACGCTTTCAGCGATAGCTGAATATAATACCGGATAGTCCTTTACATCACGTATTTCAAAAAGTCCAGGTTCAGGTTGTTCCGGCGTATATACCAGTTCATAGGGAAGCTGGCTCAACAACCTATCTACTACTAAAACTTTGTTCGGGAACTTTCTGTGAGTCACATCAAGTATTTCGTTCACGACATAAGACGAAAGAACAAGCTGATGTTCAGAAGTGACCTTAGACATCAGCCTGTTCATTGTTTCACCGGGAAACAGCAACGCAGAAAACAATACATTTGAATCAAGCATTACCCGCATTTGCACCATCCCCACCTTCATGACGCATTTCTTTTATCATTGCAACCACATCGTCCTCAGAATTCAACCCTGCACGCTCAGCCTCCCCGGAAAAAGCATCTTGCGCATGTTTTAAGGCAATCATAGCTGCGTTTTCAATAATAACGCGACCGTTTTCTTCAAGGAAAATCACCTTATCCCCATCTCTAACACCGAGTCTCCGACGAATTTGAGCGGGTATTGTTATCTGACCCCGCATAGTAATTTTTGCCAGTTCCATTTTCTTTCACCCCTTGTATAATGTATTTAGGTTTTAAGGGATAGCCTATAACCCTTGAACTGCCCGCCGTTATCGTAGATAATAGCGGAATGGGATTGAGTGGCGNCGTCGTCA
>WQRL01000196.1 GCA_009786775.1 Oscillospiraceae bacterium | reverse complement strand
ACTCCAATGCTCGCGGAGCATAAGGTCAGAGCCGCCAAGATATAATATACGGTGCTGGTTGTCAAGGTTTATTGTACGGGCCGCCTGTGCGCTGAAAATTCCTACGGCCACGGTAAAAACGAGGAAAAGCATTATAAACTGCTCTCCGCCTGCCGAACGTGAAACCCTGAGCATTGAGGCGTAGACCGAGGGGCGGAACTTGCTGCGCCCGATATGCAAAACAAGCCTTACAAGCAGGGGGTAAAGACGCAGGCAAAGCAACCCTGCACCCACTACAAACAAGGATGAGCTTAGGAAAATCAGCGGGTCAAAGGTTCTGGATTCCTGCATGACAGCCATCATCAGTTCGCGCTGGCTGTAAAAATTATAAATTACATAAATTGAAACGCCGAACGCCAGCACATCCAGGTAATACCTTCTCCAGATAGGCACGCCTGCCTTCCGGGCATCCTTGCGCTTGCGCTCAACTATGCCGACCCTAGAAAGTTTAATGACCGGGAGCAGCATAAATAGATATGAGATGACAAAACCAGCAAGAGCGTAGAGCAGCACTGTGCCTGTGATCTCCACATCCAGGGCGGCTCTTGCAACCATGTCAAGAAAGCCGTTGCTCGCGCCGATTATATGGCAGAGCAGCACTCCGAGTCCCAGCCCCGCAGGGAGGCTCAGCACGCCGACGAAGAGCCCTTGGCCTGCATAGATGCCCATAATCTGTCTTCTGTTAGCCCCGCGGCTCTTTAGGACAGAGATATCGTTTGAATCCATCTGCAAAATTTGCTTTGTCACCATGTACATGAACAAGAAGAGCATCACATAGACAGGGATTTGAAGCACCAGTATCGTTACCGCAAGCGGGTCGGTTCTGTCCTCAAACCTGCCGATAACCCTGCTGTAGTTCTCGCTAAAGCCCCAGACGCTGCCTGTATGCTCAAAGACGCTTTGGATTGTCTCAAGGTTTTCTAGGTAGAAATCCACACTCTGAGCGCGCATTGCAGAAGAATCCAACACCCTGGTCCATGTTACAGTGAGCCTAAAGTTCTCATCGTAGTTGGGGATTAGATAATTTCTCACAAGTGCCGGGGAAACTAGGAGCGAATTATTAAAAGCTACTGCACTTGTTGCCCAAAACGCATCTGAGCCCTGACTAGGCTCATAAATGCCCACAATCTTCACATACAGGGGAGGGGTGTCAGGGTCAGCCTCAGCGTCCCCTATACGCTTTTCCATAAGCTCACCTAGCAGGAGGTTATGGCTGTGCAAGGCTCTGGCAGCGGCAATTACTTCGATGGTGTTGCCATTTACTAAGTGCTCTGAAGGCATTCTGCCATGTGTTAAATTTATATGCTCATCAAACCCGTCAGTGCCGACGACACGCAATGAACGGACGCGGTTGGGAAGCTCCCTCGGCTCTACGGGACTGACAGACCACATCAAGAGTTCGTATGAACGCATATCAAATAGAGGCGGTATTCCCGTGGAGTCCACAATAGAGGGCCAGAATACATCTCCCGACCAAGCGTAGTGACTGTGGCGGTTGGCCTCGGGTACTGAGTTGAAGGTATACCTCATCTGAACCACCGCAGGAAATCTGTTTTCAGTTTCATGCACAGCCCTGAGATCTTCTTGCAAAATGCGCTGCATAGTAGCGCCCACAAAGAGCGGCACGGCGGTGATTATGCCTATTAGGATTATGTTCCCCAATAAAAGGCACAGCATCAGCCACCTATTTTTCCAAATTTTTCTCCATAAAAAACCAATCATCGGCCAATTACCACCATAGTTCCCTCTTCCAAACCTGAAATTATTTGAACAACATTGTTTGACGAAACTCCCGTATGTATATAACGCCTGCCCAACACACCATCGTTATATATGTGTACAAAGCTCCGTAGGTTCTCGGTAAATACCGCGCGGGAAGGCAGCGTAAGGGTATCTTGTGCCAGAGTTATCATGGCACTCGCTGTGAAGCCGTATGTCAGCATGGTCATAATGGGGTCGGGTTCCGCAAGCCCTGAGGGAAGATCCTCGCTATCAAGAAGCTCAAGTTCTGCAAGCTCCGTAAGTTCTGAGATAAGAGCCTCTCTATCAAGGGGCGCAAGCAAGTATGTAAACACCTCACGTTCGGTGCCGGCCCATGAATCGCTTACAACACGCGCATTAAAAGACAGGAGAGGCTGGTGTCCGCCATCATGGGAATGCCGCTCGTTTGAGCGTATGGGGATAATATTGTTATGCCCTAATATGTTGTACTGATTAAGCGGCGTACCGTCAGCCCTGATGTTTACTTGGAAATAGAAAACGCTACAATCAACAATAGTAAGTATTACGGGATTCGCCCATAGTTGTGCGGATTCGTTAACCGCAGAAATAACAAGCCCGTCAAAGGGTGCGATAAGCTCCTCGCCGGTGCGTAGGGTGTTTAATGAATCGACCTGGTTTTGCAGAATATCCCTTGTCATAGCACTGCGGTGCTCAAAACTTTCAAACATAACTTCGAGCAGTTCAAGCTCAACCGCCGCCCGGGGGCTGGTTATTGAGTTTGGAGTGGCCGAAGCCTGACGTGCGCTTTCAAGTTCGGCAAATAGCTCACTGCGCTCAAGCTCGAAATCCTCTTCAAATCTGGACAGGCGGCGTGAAGCTGCGGCATATTCGGCTTCGAGCCTTACATCAAGCGGCATTGTCAGACGTGCCAAAACATCGCCCTGGCTTACACGCTGCCCCGGCTCAACAAGCAAATTAAGTGTGCCTTCCCGTGTGTTGAAGCGCATCGCCTGCGTAACCGGAAAAACAGGGCGGGCGAGGAATGTGGTGTTAAGCGTCATGCTCTGCCTCAGTACCGGAACTATGTCCATAGTGCGGGCGGAATCTTCTGTGCCGGGAGCGATGAGCATACCCTCATTCACGGCGTCGTCGAGCCGGTAAGTTACCTGCGCATTAGCCCCGCAGGCACTTAGAAGGAGAAGTGCGGCTATTAAAATACAAAGTACAGTTTTATGGCCTGACAAAAATCTCATCTCCTTCACTCAAACCTTCCAGAATTTCTGCATAAGACTCTGTTATGGTGCCCACGGTGACATATGTAAGCACCTGCTGTCCGTCCTGAATACGAAAGACAATATATTCCCCAAAGCCATGCTCGAAGAGGGCGTTTGAAGGGATTTTAAGAGCCGATTCATTCCAAGCGGTGTAAAAACGTATGGAAACAGCTTGACCCGGAGGCAATATAGCCTGCTGCGGTTGCTCAGAGATAATGTTAAAACGGATGGGTAACGGCTGTTCACGCCGGGTATAGTACATATGCTCTTCAATTTCGAGCTCGGCAACTTCCATCTCAAAAAGTTCTCCGCCCACTAACCCCTGCACCCTCATGGCGCGCATTAGCCTTGGGTTTAGCATCATGCCCACATATTCTACAAAGGCCGGATCGGTGCCGGGGGTGCCTACTGCGACGTAAACAACCGGGTCATGGGCATTTACCCAATCCCCAAGGGCGGCAGAATATACAATCTCGCCCTCAACATCCGATCTGATTTCAGCAGAGTTAATCTGCTCTGTAAGTTCCCGGGCTTCGGACTGAGCTTGCGAAAGATCAAAGGCGTGTGCCCTTTGAAGATGGTCTATATCAAGTGCCAGAAGGCTTATAGACTCCCTGAGTGCTGCCGCTCCCGCGCCACCCAAGCCAGTGAGATTAAGCTCCATCAACTGCTTTCTCAAAGTCATTTCCCTAAGCTGCAAATTATGCGAGGCAGTCATGCTGTCTATCGAGCTCTCAAGCCGCTCAAGCGCGGCCTCTAAGGGGGCGGAATCCAGTCTTGCAACGAGCTGCCCAGGGACTACGGTGTCACCCGGCCATGCGTAAAAAGCCCCTATAACCCCCTGCCCTGACTCAAGGCGCACAGCCACCGTGGGGAGTCTTGTGACTCCGGGCAAGATGTGCAGCTCCTCAATAACGCCCACTGTGGCTACGGCGATATCGGGAGTAGAAGTTATGGGAGCGTGCAGCTTGGGAACTTCAAGTTCGGTATTTTGTGCACATGAGGCTATCATGAGTAATGCAAGCAACAAAAAAGCAATTACCAACCGTCTGCTTAAAATCATAGTATCACATGCTCCCCTTCCGAAAGTCCGTGGACAATCTCCACAATTCCATCGGCCTCAAGACCTGCCTGAACATCCCTAACTTCCCGCAGGCCGTCATTTAGAACATAGACAAATGTACGCTCACCGTACCGCCTCACAGCAGAAGCAGGGATAAAGAGCGCATCGGAAACTTCGTCAAGGGGGATGTGTACCCTGCCGCTTGTTTCAAAGCCCGGTGAGGGCATAGCTCCTGCAAACGCTAGAAAAGCCTGCGCTATACCGGCTCCTGCAAACTCATCCCGGACAAAGCCGAAATCATCAGGGTCTACAACCACCATTGTAAATATCTCATTACCCAGAGTCATTTCAAAGCGGTCGCCGGGGTGCATATCTTCGGCAGCCCGCCCTTGTACGACAAAGGCCGAGATATCCTGGTCTGAAATGACAGCGACATTCGTAATTGCACTGGAGAGCATACCCTCAGTGAAGATGAGCACAGATGTAATTATTCCGTCCATCGTGGCTCTCAGATGGCGGCTTTCGTTGAGGGCAAAGACATGTTCGTGGAGCCCTAGGGTGATCTCCCTGTCTG
>WQRL01000195.1 GCA_009786775.1 Oscillospiraceae bacterium | reverse complement strand
GTAGATTGAAAGTTTGTTATAGGCCTCGCCATTTTCCACAATATTTCCCGGCATCAGAGCCTTAATATGAGCCATGTTTTGTATTGTTTTGACAACACTAGTTAAATTTGCATCTGCAGTGGAGCCTGATGTTTTTTGGTTTGCCGTTGTTGTGTTGCTTGTGAGCGTGGCATCGTCATAGTAACCATTGGGCTGCCCATCGGTCATCAAGACGATAATCGCCGGCCTGTTTGCATCGTTTCCGGTTCTGGCAGCAAGTAATTTATAGGCCTGGTTCATGCCGGACATTATGTTTGTGCGGGCTTCCCTTGTACTTGCCAATTTTTGCGTTGTGATAGTATCTGTTGTCCAATTGACAAGAGTACTTGCTCCGTTAGCATATTTTACAACAGCTACTCTGTTGTAGTATTCAGAAGTGTTCCGTTCCACAATTTTGTTAATTGTATCAGCTGCTGCGGTTCGCATGTTGTCGTACTTATTATTGTCGTCCATACTGGTTGAATAGTCGAGAACAAACACAACATCAAATTGAACCGGGCTCTCAATTTCTGTTACTTGTTCAAAGCGGCGCCCTACCGCCTCAAGAGTGATTTCGAATGTTCCGTCCTCTAAATCCCGCACGGACTTTCTTGTAATCACCTCGCCAGGGCTTAGTGTTTCGCTTTCGGAGATTCTATTGTTTTCATCACCGGCAACGCCGGTTTGGTCAATTGAGATGACCATTTGCGGCTCTGCTGCCTGAGCAGCTATCATAACCATTCCCGTTAAAAGCATTATTGACAGTGTAACCGCAGTGATTTTTCTAAACACTTTCACGACATAGCCCTCCAAACATTTGGTATTGTTTGTATTTTCATGAGGTTGCGTTTTTGTTGTGTTATGCTGTCATGCTAGGAAGTATTTTGCTTGTTTTATTGTGGTATGCTTAGCGCTTTTATAAAGAGCATTGCCCAATAAATGTGCCCGTCGGTGTGCCTAAACACCCCAATTCCTACCGTGTCGAATCTGCTATATAGTATACTGTCTTTGTGCCTTGGGGAATCAAGCCATGCGTTTNCCACCTCTTCTGATGTTTTTTGCCCTGCCGCAAAGGATAGTTCCGAGTTAAGTGTTACCCGCTCAAGTCCGTGCTCACCCTGCCATTTTCGCAGTTTAGAACTCTTGCATAATATTAAATTAAATGTATTCCTCCGCCGTCACGCGAATGTCACAGATTATGATTCTTTTTTGTGCAAAGTTTTCTTAGTTTACATAGTTGAACAAATGTATAGATTTGCATAAATTTACACCTCGGTTTACGCCCTTCTCCTATTCGAACTTGAAGAACTTTATTGACAGCAGACCGAAAACCGCTGTTATCGCTACCACGGCTATGAAGCTGTGCCCATAAAATATATCAGTGCCCAGCCAAGCGGATTGCAGCACGTTTATAGCAAACATTGGCGGGAGATTGTTGGCGATGGTCTGAAGCACGCCGGGCATGGCTCCTAGCGGAAGCATCAGTCCGCCGACTATGAGCAGAAGAAAGAAGGTCACATATGCAAGGTTTTGGGAATTTTTGGCACCCTTTAGCGCATTGGCCACGAACATGCTAATCAAATAAAACATTATGAAAACTAATATGAGCATTGCGGTAAATAGTAGCCAGTTCCTATGAGAAAGGCTCAGCCCGAAGAATATCACCATTACAGCCGTCAGCGCTGCGGCCAAGACAAATAGCGCACCTAACCTGGAGAGTATTCCCGTGAAAACATAGATTTTGGGGCTAGCCGAAGTCATTCTAAGCCTCCTCAAGAACTTAATTTGCCTTGCATAGGCATGGCTGGCTGCCGAATCTGTAAAGCATAGTGCGATGGCTGCGACAACTAAAAGCGCAGGCAAATATGCGTCCAAAGTTGCGCCGTACTCTAAATTGGCCGATAATATAAATAAGTTTAGAAACGGTAGGCCTAGGCCGAAGAATAAGTTTATCGGCTCCCTTATGAGCACCAACAGATGGTATTTTATCATTCCGAATATCATTACACTGCCACCTTTCCAATATAGGTTTTTACAAACTCTTGCAAGCTAGAGCAGGAGTATTTTTCTTTTATATGATGCGGAGAACCGCTGTCAAAAACTGTGCCGTCTTTTAGGAAATACACCATGTTGCACAGAGCTTCCACTTCGTCCATGTAGTGGCTGACTATGAAAATAGTCTTGCTTCTATCCCTGTTTAGCATTTTCAGATATTCTTGAACATCGTCGCGTGTCGAAGCATCCAGCCCTGTTGTAAGTTCGTCAAATATAAGAAGCTCCGGATTGTGAAACAGTGCCATGAGTATGCTGAGCTTCTGCCGTTGCCCCCCTGAAATGCTGCCTGCCCGCTGATTCATAATGGGCTCGATTTCAAGCACTTCAATCAGCTCGCCCAAGTCCGCTTTTGCTCCGCCAAACAATGACTCCCAGAGATTTATAATCTCCCGCACCTTCAGGCGGCTGTCAAACTGTGCGTCTTGGAGCTGGACTCCGATATGGTCGAAAATTTTGCTCTCTTCAAAGCTATAGCTAATTTTTCCGCCGTTGGGCTTTTTGGCCTTGCTAACTATGTCCACCAGAGTTGACTTCCCTGAGCCGTTTCGCCCTACTAGAGCAGTAAAAGAGCCCGTCTCAATTGCTAAATCCACACCCTTTAGCACCTGCTTGCTGCCGTAATTTTTCCTTAATCCTTCAATATGTATCATGATGCCCTCCTTACCGGCCTAGCAACTGGATTATCCAGTAGCCAAGTGTTCCTGTCGCCGCAAGCCCTATGAGCGTTGTCACAGTTGCCACTACAACATATACCCATGCGCCGAGCGTCTTATACGATTTTTTCTCGCTTTTTTTTCTGTGCTAATCTTAGAATTTTTCATTTTCAAAACCTCCATTTTATTTTCTGACCACATGTTAGCATGTTACCTACACGTCACATGCAAGCCTTTTTTGCAAAAAAAATATTTAATTGGAAAATTAAATAAAAAAACTTGCATGTGACGTGTAGGTAACATGTATAATATAGACAGGAGGTGGAGGCTATGAGCAAACACAGAGCGATTGCGCAGGGGCACATGACTGTCGGTGAGATTGCAAAAAAATGGGCGTAACAGTACGCACCATGCAATATTATGACAAAATTGGGCTGCTGCTTCCGTCCGCGCAGAGCGAGGGCGGGCTTCGCCTATACACAAACAAGGAAGTGGTAAAGCTACACCAAATCCTGTCCATGAAGCGGTTAGGCTTTACACTTGAGGAAATCAAAAAATGGCTGCCCGCTCAAAACACGCCCGGGGAGGTTTCAGATGTCCTGCTGCGGCAGGCCGAAGAACTCAGGGAGAAAATACGCTCCATGTCTGAAATATTAGCTGCAATAGAAAAGCTAAATGGGGAAGTTTTGCAGACAAACAATGTTGACTGGGCAGAATACGCAGAGATTCTAAGCCTTCTACAGGCCAAAAGTGAACTATATTGGGCAGCGAAGCACCTATCAGATGAAGTGAGTGTGGCGCTGACATCTATAAGTGATGAAACAGCAGATTCCCTGATAGAAAAGCAGAACAGGCTGCTGGAGCAAGCAGAAAGGCTGCACAAAAAAGGAATATCTCCTGAAAGTGCGCAGGGTCAGGAGTTTGCCAAAGGCTTTTGGGAAGTTACGACAGCACTCGTAGGGGACGATTTGGAAGTGTTACTCAAACTACAGGTGGTTGCCCAAGAGCATGGGGATGAGAAGTGGAAAAGCAAGCAGGGCTTCATCGGTGCTGCCCTCAGATTTTATTTTGAAACCCTTGGGCACAACCCATTCACCAAAGACATCGGATAGCCACGGTGAATCACCCAAGGGCAGAGACAAACCGCTTCATGCATGTTTCCAAAACGGGGCGGGGACAGGCGGCGTTGATCCGTGTAAAACCTGCACCAGAGGGGCCGAAAGTATCGCCGCGGGAAAGCCACAGCCCGGCCTCGTGTACGAGCTTGTGGTCTAATTCATCGGAAGAAAGCCCCAGCTTCTGGCAGTCAAGCCATGCCAAATAGGTGCCTTGGGGCGGGATAAGCCGTACGGCCGGCAGATGTTCTTTGAGGAAGCGGTCAATTAGAATCATATTGTCTTTAAGATAGCTAAGAAGTGCCTCTAACCAGTCAGCTCCGCCCGAATAAGCGGCCTGGCAAGCAGCGATGCCCAGCCTGTTTGCCTGGGAGTAACCGTTTTTTGAAACCTCGCGCCGAAATGCCCGGCGTAGCGTGGGGTCGGAGATGAACACGTTGGAAATCTGTAGTCCCGCCAGGTTGAATGTTTTGCTTGGGGCAGTCAGAAGAATCATTTTTGCCTGATCTTCCGGCAAAAGTGCAGGCAGGCATAGATGTGTATGTCCGGGGAAAACAAAATCACAATGGATTTCATCGCAGAGAATCAAGACATCATATTTTACACAGATCCGCACCATCTCACGAAGTTCATCCGCCCGCCAGACCCGCCCTACGGGATTGTGGGGATTGCAAAGAATGAATAACTTGACGCTGTTTTCAGCAATTTGCTGCTCAAAATCGGCAAAGTCAACTACATAGGCATCCTCTTTCAGGTGGAGTTCATTTACTATAAGCCGCCGCTCATTGGCCAAAATGCTTTCACGGAAGGGGTAGTAGACCGGCTCTTGAATCAGGACGGCAT
>WQRL01000194.1 GCA_009786775.1 Oscillospiraceae bacterium | reverse complement strand
ATATACTTTTCCCTAGTCAGGGCCCGCGAGGATACAGCCTTGGCCGTTAAGGTCCTAGAAGAAACTAAAGATGAGCTTGAAGCCGAAAAGGAACTGCTTGAAGAAAGGCAGATTGAGCTTGCATATCAAGTGGCCGAGGCCGATGCAATTATCTATGCCCTGCTTCAAGACAGGGAAACAGAAGCCGCTATCTACGCGGAAATAGCAGCAGATGAAGCGCGTATACTCGCTGATATCCGCCGCGCTGAAGAAGAACTGCGCAGGCAGGAAGCAGAAGCCGCTGCCCGCAGACAGGCACAGAACATAGTGCGTGGCACAGGGGAGCTCAGATGGCCTGTACCGGGGCATAACAGAATCTCCAGCCCATTCGGCACCAGGATGCACCCTGTATTTAGAGTTATGCGGCAGCACTCAGGTATTGACATACCGGCACCTCACGGCACAAACGTAATAGCCGCCGACACAGGCGTAGTAATCACCTCAACGTTTAACTCATCCTTCGGTAATTTCATCGTCATCTCCCATGGTGAGAATAGAAACGGTGATAGAATCACTACCCTCTATGCCCACTTGCAGTCGCGCGCAGTCAGTGTCGGCGATAGGGTTGAGCGCGGACAGGTTATAGGCCGTGTAGGTTCAACAGGCGTTTCCACCGGCCCGCATCTCCACTTTGAAGTAACAGTTAACGGCACAAGGGTTAATCCATCGAGGTTTGTGTAAATTAAACCGGACTAAGTGATGTAATGAAAAGACAATACTCGTTAAGAATAGTGATAACGCTGATGCTTTTAGCATCAGCGTTGACATGGGTGGGCGTGATGCTCTTCGTTGGCATTCCTTTAGGGGCCATGAGCGGCAGGTCTAATCTCGTGCGCGATTACGCGGCACTTCTGACTAGAATTGACGATTTTTTTATAGGCGAGTTTGACGAGGAGCATGTCACTACTGCAGCTATGCGCGCAGCGATTGATGCTCTTGATGACCCTTGGTCTTTTTTTATGACGGCAGAGGAATATGAGCGTAATCAGGATCATACCCTCAACCGTTACCCGGGCATTGGGGTCACAGTCGTCTTTGATGACGAGGCAGGCTACATAAGGGTTGTTGAGGTTTTCCGCGGCTCCGCCGCTGAAACTGCTGGAATACTGCCGGGAGATTTGATTTTGGCCGTTGACGGAGAGGATTCAGCTGGTATTAGCCTCCCGGAGCTCAGAGGAAAGCTGCGGCGCCCGATAGGTCAGAGCGCACAAATTAAAATTGAGCGCTCAGGCGGAGAAACCGAGACCGTAGAGGTTGTTTTCAGCCATATTACCATAATTCCGCTTTCCTATGAAATGCTCGATGACGGCATCGGGTATATAAGGCTTTATAATTTTAATGCAGGTTCGGCAGACGGCTTTATCGGCGCTGTAAGGTCGCTCATGAGTCAGGGGGCTGTGGGTCTTATATTCGACATGAGGGGCAACGGCGGCGGCTGGGTCACTGAGATGACTCAGATGCTTGATTTTCTGCTCCCTGAAGGCGATATTTTCGTCGCAGTCGATGCCTCAGGCAGAGAAACCGTGACCACTTCCGGCCCTGACTACCTCGACATGCCCATGGTGGTTTTAGTTGACCGCTTTTCCTTTAGCGGAGCCGAGTATTTCGCCGCCATTATGAGTGAATTCGGATTTGCTCAGACGGTAGGGGAGCAGACCACGGGCAAGAGCAGGATGCAGCGGGTTGTCAGGCTGCCTGGCGGCGGTGCTATAAACATCTCCATCGCCGAATACCTCACCAAAAACCGTGTTAGCCTCCACGATGCGGGCGGCTTTACACCTGATTATACCGTTTTGCTGACAGACGAGGAGCTGGCACTGTTTCTGACCGACAGCCTGGAGTATGACCCTCAGCTCCAAAAAGCTATATATCTCCTGGCTACTTCTAAGTAAACCATCATCAAACCATCCGCCGGACATGAGCAAGTGCTCTGAAGAAAAGCGGGGCGGCCTTCGTCAGTCACGTCTACCTTGGTGAAGACTTGAAGCCCAGGACAAAACTTGTGTTCCAGGACTGCGGCCGCCCCACTTTCCCTCAGAGCACTTGCTCATGTTCGGCTACCGTATGGATGGCAACAATCCTCCTTGAATTTGTGACTAATTTGTGTACAAATAAACTAGACAATACAGCAGGTGCATAGTATAATGAGAAGTGGGTATATTTTAGATGCGCCCGCTTTTTGTATTTTTAGGATACATCCCAAAACGCGATATCTGACAGTTTGGTGGGGATTTTCTCACCAGGTAGTGTACGGTTCTGTTAGGAGGATGGTGACTATGACGATTTCAAACGAACTAGGCATCCCATACCCTAATCTAACTACGCAGTATATACTACGCCCCCGTCTCAATGAACTGCTTGCGCAGGCAACTTGCGGCAAGCTTATTTATGTTATCGGTGGTGTCGGGCAAGGAAAAACCCAGGCAGTGCGGCACTACCTTGAACAACAGCCAGACGCCGCGGTCCATTGGATACAGCTGACCGAAAATGATAATATCGGCTCTTATCTTTGGGAAAAACTTACATATATCGTTTCTCTTGATAATCCTGCGCTTGCTGCCGAGCTGCATGAGCTTGGGTTCCCGGTAACTTTAGCCTGCTTCAAGCAATTTGTCACACTTCTCAGAAATTTGAAGAAACATCCACGCAATATATTTTTTGTGTTGGATGATTTTCATTTGATTAATTCTAAAGAAACGCGTACCTTTGTTAAGCGCTGCGTCCACATGAAAGTTTTTGGAATGTGTTTCATCATCTGTTCCAGAAAAGAGCCTGACCTTGATGTAGAGCCCTTGATTTCAAGAGGTAAAGTCAGAGTTATAAAGGAGGAGGCGCTTCGCTTTACCTCTGGGGAAGTGGCGGAGCTTTTCCGCTTACATGACATACCTTTTACGGAACAGATCCTCGCACAAGCACTGGAAGCGACAAAAGGCTGGGCACTGGCACTAAGCGAGCTCACAGTAGCATTAAAGAGGTATCCGCGCACCCCAAAATACGCACTTGATGCCGTAAAACAAAACATTTTCCAAATACTGGACACCGAAGTATGGAACACCTTTCCGGAACATGTAAAAAAAATATTGGCTATTGCTTCTTTGGTATCCGATTTACCCATCTTGCCTTTAGAAAAACTTTCCGGCGAAGCAAATTTTTTGCAAGATAGGCCGGAGCTGACTTCCTTTGTATGGTTTAACCGTTTCAGCAATGGTTATACAATCCATCCGCTTTATTTAGAGTTTTTACAAGACAAGCAAAATATTTTGCCCCACGAAGAACAGCAACAGGTCTATAGGCAGGCGGCCGAGTGGTGTGTCGCACATGACCTACATATGGATGCAATGCGCTATTACGCAAAGTCGCGTCAGTTTGACCGGATGGTTGAAATGTTTTTCTCCTGTCCGTTCAAATTACCACAGGATTCCAGCAAATATTTTTTAGACCTCTTGGATAACCTGCATCCAAGCGAAACCGAACAAGAGGATTTCAATGTTTTGTTCTTACAAAACTACTTCACACCCCTCTTAATTGCCGGGACAGGTAGGTACGAAGAGGCACAAGCCCGCACATTTGAAGTCATCCGAAAATGGGAGAATTTGGACACTCCGCTTGCCAGGGAATTTCTCCACACCTCTTACAGTATCTTGACATATTTAGACATGTATACCTGCACGATTACACACCAGTACAACGGTCCGGTGTATTTGAAAAAATCGTTACAATATGTGGAGCGTTCTTTCAAACCACCGGCAAAAACAGGCGGTGCTTTTATAAATGCGGATATGCGCTCATTTGCCTGTACAATCGGCGTAGGTGCGACGTTATCAGAGTTTGATCAGTTCTTGGAAGCTGCAAGGGAAACAGGTTTGCTCATAACGAAGACGGCACATAACATATTTTCCGGGTATGCGGATTTGGTTGCCTGTGAGTGTGCGTTCTTCAAGAATGAGCCGGATCTCGCACGGCGGTATGCGGAAAAAGCGATTTTACAGGCGCACGAACATAAACAATACGGTATTGCGGCGTTGGCGGAAAACTATCTGCTCCGGATTGCAATAATTGAAGGTGACACCGGTCTGGCAAAAGAGATATTGAAGCAATTAAACAGCTATTTGGACAACCGGGATTTTTGGAGCCGTCAATTGTATTATGACCTATATGCCGGTGCCTTTTATGCTCAAATCGGGATTCTTGATATGGTTCCGCAGTGGGTTGTAATGAATGCAAAAGAGGCGGCCTCTGAGATCAGTATTCCGGCAAGAGAATTGTATGTCCATGTACTTTACTATATTGCCTCAAAAAAATACAAGCAAGCTCTTACGATTTTATTTAACTCTTATCCGAGGCCGTCCTATGAGCGTTTTTTGTTTGGAGAGCTGCGGTTCTCCCTGCTGGCTGCCGTAGCACGGATTAGAACCGGTGATACGGAAGGTGCGCTGGTGGAATTTGTACGAGCCTATGAATTGTCCTTTTGCGGCGAATTTGAACTATTTTTTATCGAACTGGGTAAAGAGTTACATCCTTTAGTTGCGATGACATTGAAACAGGCAAATACCGCCATCCCGGAAGAATGGCTCAAAATGATTGACCGCAAGGCTTCGATTTACGCAAAGAAAGCCACAGTCGTTGCCAATATGTTTAGAGAAGCGGCATGCAT
>WQRL01000193.1 GCA_009786775.1 Oscillospiraceae bacterium | reverse complement strand
GCAGTGTAGAGCATTGTGCCGCCGCGTCCGGTTATGCCTCTGACGACTTTTTCATCCAGTTTTAGAAAATCACCGCGTATGAGCCCTTGGTAGCCATGTTTAATGCCAATGCACTCTATTCCAAGGCATTGTAATGTCCTAACTGCGCCACGGATTGCAGCGTTCATCCCCGGCGCGTCGCCGCCCGAGGTCAATATACCCACTCTCTTAACTGCATAACCTGCCATGTAGCACCTCCTTATTTTACTTAAAAACAGTCATATTGCTATCAAAAATCTCTTTTCTGCTAAAAAAAGCATAGTCTGGAAAAAGTTCGTCATATTCCCCTTTTAGCGCCGAAATGAAATTATCAGGACTTAGCGTCGGGTTTTGAGCAGAAATTTTTGCTGACAGGGTTATATTACTGCCATGCAAAAACTCCACATCCTTGATGTGCTGAGCTATATCAATATCGGACATACCGCGCTTAGTTTTTTTAGATATTAATATGCTTTTTTGCGCATATCTCCCGCGCAGCCCCGCAACGGCATCCGCCGGGGGGCCTGAGTCGAAGATTAACGTGCCGTGAATTTCTATCCACGCAATTTCGGTAAACTTCACAGCCGGGATATAGCAATCAGTTACCTCAAGCCCGTCAGGCAGGCAGGCGGTAATCTTTTGCGCAATCCCTGTCAAGTCCAGCGTTTCTTCTGTTACCCGGATATCCATTAATTCGCATGTGCTATCAAGGCCTACCGGCAGGGGCAGGGCGACAGACAAATAAGGGTGCGGGTTGAAGCCTTGGGAGTATTGCAGCGGGATTTCTGCGCGGAGCAGTGCTCTTTGCATCGTTGACATTAAATCCAAGTGTGAAATATATTTAGCTCTTTGAGTCTTTGAATACCGCAGTCTGAGTTTATTCACGTATGCTCCTCAATTCTCAAATTTTTGTTTTAGCTTCATCTTTTGCTCCGCCTTTTACGCACTCTTGCATTCCGCAACCGGCGCAGCCTTCAAGGCAGTCAGGTGATATGGCGGCTTTTTTCGCAGCCTCCCGTTCTCTTAGGAAGTGTTCTTTGCTTATCCCGCAGGAAACGGTGCTCCAGGGCAGTATTTCGCTTATGTCCCGTTCCCTCATGGCGTAAAACCCTGCCTCAAGGCCGCTGGTTTCAAAAGCCTCAAGCCAGCGTGAAAGAGAAAAACACTCGCTCCAGGAATCAAGTCTAGCTCCATTTCTCCAAGCTGCCTCAATAACGGCCCCTAGCCTTCTGTCCCCTCTTGCAAGTGCAGCCTCAATATAGCCTTGCTCGGGAGAGTGCCAATTGTAGTTTATGGCCTTAGAGCGCATTGATTCCTTTAGCAAATCTACACGCCTTAGGTATTCATCCATTGGGATTTGCGGTTCCCACTGAAAAGGTGTGTGGGGTTTGGGGATAAAGCATGAGGTGCTCACAGTAATCCGTACGCCGCGGCTTTTGTTTCTTGCATGCTGCTTCCATGTGTACAACACTGCGCGGGAGAGCTCGGCGATTGCCACAACATCCTCATCTGTTTCCGAGGGCAGCCCCAGCATGAAGTAGAGTTTTACACTGTTCCAGCCGCCTTCAAATGCCACACGGCATGTTTCCAGCAGTTGTTCCTGCGTTAGATTTTTGTTAATTACATCGCGCATACGCTGACTTCCCGCCTCAGGTGCGAAGGTCAGGCCCGCTTTACGGACTTTTTGTACTGACTCCATAAGTTCAACGCTAAAATTATCGGCGCGGAGCGAAGGAAGCGAAAGGTTTGTCCTTCTGGGCTCGCAGTACTGCATAAGGCTGTCGCAGAGCTGAAATATCTCAGGGTAGTCACTGGTGCTCAGCGAAAGTAGGGCAAGCTCATCGTAACCGGAATTTTTTAGCGACTCCACCCCTTGGGAGACCAGCGTATCTACGGAACGGTTACGCACCGGACGGGTTATATGGCCTGCCTGGCAAAACCTACAGCCGCGGACACAGCCGCGAAACAGCTCAAGCACTACCCTGTCATGCACAAGCCCCGTTGAGGGCACTATACTATCCACAGGAAAATAGGATGAGTCGAGGTCTTTTATTATGCGCTTTTTTACAGGCAGGGCAGCTTCATTTTGCCCTGAGATGCCAGACACGGTGCCATCTGGATTGTAGCTTACATCATACAGGGAAGGCACATAAATACCTTCAATTTTAGATGCGCACAGCAAGAATTCGTCCCTGCTGCGGTTTTCCCTGTACAGCTCAACAAGCTCCACCGCTGCGTTTTCCCCCTCACCTATTACAAACAGGTCGATGAAGTCTGCCAATGGTTCGGGGTTAAAGCAGCATGTGCCCCCGGCTATAACTAGGGGGAACTCATCCCCCCTGTCACTTGATTTAAGAGGTATCGCCGCCAAATCAAGCATATTAAGAACATTTGTGTATGACAGCTCATAGCCTAAAGAAAACGCTACTATGTCAAACTCGCGGACAGGCTTGCCGCTCTCAAGAGCGTATAGCTGTAACCCGCTAATGCGCATTTGCTCTTCCATGTCTATCCACGGGCTGAAAACGCGCTCACAGGAGCAGCCGTCTATGCTGTTTAACACCCCGTACATAATCCGCAGGCCGAGGTTTGACATGCCGATTTCGTATGTATCGGGGAAGCAGTAAGCAACTGTAGTGCTCACCTCTGCTTGGTCTTTTATTATTTGCCGAAACTCTCCGCCCGTGTAACGGGCAGGTTTTTGGACATCTCTTAGTATTCGCTCAAGTTTTATATCCATCTAAATTACTGCCCGATTCTCTTTATTGCCTCTGTTACGAGTATCTTAAATAGCGGTGCGGCTTTATCGGCCATCTCCTGCACATCTTCATGTGAGAGCGGAGTTTCAGAAATTCCGGCTGCAAGGTTTGAAACACAGGAAATCCCGCAGACTTGTAAGCCCATGTGGACTGCCGCTACCGCTTCGCAGGCTGTGCTCATACCCACCACATCGGCACCCATTATGCCGTATGCCTTTATTTCAGCAGGGGTTTCAAAGTTAGGTCCGGAGGTCTGCACATATACGCCCTCATGGAGTTTTATCCCAAGACTTTGTGCCCCTTGCAAAATCTTTTCGCATAGAGTTTTTTTGTAAACTTCACTCATATCGGGAAATCTTGTGCCCAGCTCTTCGCTGTTGTAGCCGATAAGCGGCGAAGGCACGCCGTAGAGGATATGGTCCCGGATGAGCATGAAGTCGCCCACATTAAATTCTTTGTTTATTGAGCCCACAGCATTTGTGAGCATGAGGACTTCCGCACCCATCAGCCCCATCAGGCGTATGGGCAGAACCACATCGTTTATGTCGTAGCCCTCATAGTAGTGTACGCGGCCTTGCATTACAACAACAGGCACGCCTCCGACATGGCCGAACACGAAGCGCCCCTTATGTCCGGGTACTGTGCTTACGGGAAAGCCTTCTATCTCACTATAACTTATTGAGGCCTCCGCCTCTACCTCATCAGCAAACCCGCCAAGGCCAGAGCCGAGGACAATTGCCACTTTGGGCTTGAAATCAGTTACTTTTCTTATTTGCTCAAGGCAATTTGTCAGCTTATTGTATATTCCGCTCATTTTGTTTCCTCCAAACTCAGCGCGGCGCATGCCGCACTATATTGACGCTGTAAATTATTTTTTGGCCTTGCCTGAAATTATGTCCAAACTAGAACCGTCCGATATTTCTTGAAAGCATGAATGCTTCCCTTGTTGCAGCCGTTATGTTCCGAGGTGAAACACAGTCCCCAATCATTTCAAATTCCGGGGCACAAAACGCCAGTGCTGCCGCCTTTTCGCGCAGCGGAATCTGCCCTGTTGCGTAAATCACCGTGTCTGCGCCATATGTTCCATTATCACATATAACCCCTGAGGGAGTGATTTCCTTAACAGCTGTGTTAAACTTGATTTCCAGGCCAGCCTTTTTGATTTCTGTTTTAAGGCCGGGGATGTGAAGGAAGTTTCCGCCATCGCTTATGTGGTCTGTCATTTCAACTATTGTTACTTTTTTTCCGTTATGGATTAGATGAAGCCCAAGCTCGACACCCACAAGGCCTGCGCCGATTATGACAACATTTTCCCCTACCTTGTCAAGTGCGGTATAAGCGTCTTGTGCCGCAAACACATTCGCTCCATCAATGCCGCGTATTGCAGGCTTTGCAGGGGTAGCTCCAATTGCTGCGATTATTACATCTGCATTGATTTTTGTTGCAAATTCCGGAGTGACCTCAGTATTCAGCCTTATATCAGCACCGGCTTTAAGTGCTTCCGCTGCCTGGTAATTTAGATAATGCTCCAAGTTTTTCTTGAAATATACACCATCTTCGCACCTTAGCACACCGCCAAGCTGGTGGCTCTTTTCGCACAAAATTACCTCATGCCCCCTCTGAGAACATGTGATGGCCGCCTGCATCCCTCCGATGCCGCCGCCTGCTATCAAAATCTTTTTCTTGACTACCGGCGGTATGTCGGCGCGCATTTCCAGTTCGCGCCCGCTTTCGGGGTTAATTGAGCAAAATGGCTGACAGTAACTCATTTCATCTGAGAAGCACGACAGACACCGCAGGCATCTTCTGGGCTCAATGCCTGCCCTTGCCTTGTTGGGGAAGTCGGGGTCTGCCAGAAGAGCCCTGGCGGCCTGAACCACATCGGCCTGCCCTGAGGCTATAATATCTTCCATAAGCTGGGGA
>WQRL01000192.1 GCA_009786775.1 Oscillospiraceae bacterium | reverse complement strand
TTCGGGGCTGCTTTGCAGCTGAGATAATGGGTATGACCTAAAATATTCGAATCTTTGCTTAACGGAAGATGGATTAACCTTCATGCGTTTTGCGTGGCATGCACGCATCCTCTGCTTGTTTTTTGCCTGTTTAGTGGTATAATGGTTTTTATTTGTTTGACTGTGGCGCGGAGGTGCATATACAAATGTTTTTTGGCATAAAGAATACAGGGAAAATTTCAAATGCAGAAATTGAACTCAACGGAATAACTGTTATCGCCGGTTTTAATAATACCGGCAAAAGCACCGTTGGTAAAATGCTGTTTTGCCTCTTCAACAGCTTCTATAACCTTGAGAATCAAATTAGACAGGAACGCAGAAATCTGATTGAAGGAGCTATTGGCAGTGAATATTACTTATACCCAAGGCAAGTAGATACTAGCATCGAAACTGATTCGCCTGCTGAATATATTTTGAATAAGAGTGCAGACTATAGCAGCATATCTGATTTGTGCGATGACATAAAGCGGCTTTCAAATGAAGAAAACTGGGTTAATGTTGATTTCGTGAGCCCCGAAAACGATGGAGTTCATTTACGCATTGCTGAATCAATTATGAGAATCTTGAACATCTCAGATGATGAAATTTTTGTGACCGTCCTTGAGCGACGGCTATTTTCCGAATTTAATATGCAAATAAACAACCGCCTTACCCCCGGCTTAGTAAGTGAGGTAGCATTATCTTTGAAAGACGCTGAAATCAGCATTTTAATAAATGATGAAAAGCGTTCTATTGAAGTAAATAACCACATAAGTCTAAATACAGAAGTTTTATATATCGACAACCCTTTTGCATTAGATGACAGAATAGGGGTTCGCTTAGGTTCGGGAAACCATAGGGCCCATTTGAAAACTAAGTTGTTGCAAAAACGTGAAATTTCGCCGGTTAAAGAGGCATTTGGAAGCATAATTGTAACGAAGCGACTTGAAAAGGTGCTGGCACAAGTTGATAAGGTTTGTAAGCAGGGGCGCTTGGTTAGCAAATCCGGTCTTGCCGGCTCCCCTGTAGCATTTCAAGAAGGAAATGCCGACGTGCTTCTGGATATGAAGAATGTGTCAACCGGTTTGAAAACTTTTGTAATCATAAAGACCCTCTTAATAAACGGAAGTCTTGAGGAAAATGGAATTTTAGTGCTCGACGAGCCTGAAATTCACCTGCACCCTGAATGGCAACTGATATTCGCCGAGTTAATCGTCTTAATTCAAAAAGAATTTAACATGCACATACTACTCAACACTCACAGCCCCTATTTTTTGGATGCTATTGATGTGTTCTCTCGAAAATATGGAATCGCCGGCAAATGCAAATACTATTTGGCTGAGGAGCATGACGGACTTGCAACAATCTCCGATGTTTCCAGTAACATTGAGAAGATTTTTGAAAAACTGGCCAGACCACTACAAGTACTGGAGAACATGAGGTACTCTGATGATTCAAATTGATAATCACGAGATTCTCAAAAGCTCTGTTTCTACTTTAAGAGAAACTTCCGTTAATAACCACGACGGCACTAATATCTATCTAACGGAATCCACTATATCTGTTGTAAATTTCGATTCTGTAAAAGATCAGTATGTTCGCAACCTATCTGAACCTATACCTGAAAGTCCCAAATCTAATGATGCTTTGTTTGTCGATAATAATGGTGAAATGTTTTTTATTGAGTTCAAGGCGGGTAGGGTTGAGCATAATAAAATCCATCAGATTCGTCTGAAACTATTTGACAGTTTGTTAATGCTTACTGACATAATTGATAAGACTGTTACCTACACGAGAAAACATCTCAACTATATCTTGGTTTACGATGAAAACTTAAACCCAATATCAGCAAACGGATCCGCATTTCAAGATTCCCCCTCAAGAGCACTCATCAGCTCTTATTTTTATCATAATCGCGGCAAACAGGAGTATATCAGGTTTAATCTTGGACGCTTCCAAAACCTTTATGTTAAGCAGGTATTCACCTTAAGCATAGATGATTTCGAGGTGCGCTTTGTGCAAGAATGGGAAAGGGCCGCAGATCTATCTGCCGACAGGGCTTGAACAGGCATTTCAAACTCTTTTCAAGCCCGCCCAATCATTTCTTATGCTCCGCTTATGCTCGCCCTGCGGAAGCTGATGGTTTCGGGGCCTAGGTAATTGTTGTATTGCCGCTCTTTCGCGGACATGCGCAGAGTGTCCTGAACTTGTGCGGCATTTCCGCTGATTGAACCACCTGTAACAGGTATTGTCTTTTCGCCATCGAAATAAAACCCAAGCCGAATTTCGCTGCCGAAGTCTCCGGTTACGGGATTTACCTCGAAAGATGAAAACGATATCAGTTCTAAATAAGGTTCCCGTTTTAGTTCATCAGTTGAGGCTGTGCCTCCTGTGATGTGGAAATTGTCCGTGCTGCCCGTCGGAGCTATGCCTAAATAGCTTGCAAAGCGGGTGCTTGCACGGACTTTTTGTAGTTTACCGCCCAAAATAATATCATGCTCCGCAAGCTGCATGCCATCATCGTCATACGGCCGGCCTTGGGCAGAGCCTTTGAGCATCGGTTTTAGGGTCAGGGAGATTTTATCACAATGCCCCTCACCGCCTTGAACCTGCGCCCCTTCTTCATAGGTGGACAGCTTCTGATAAATAAGCTGCGCATCCGCACGTTGCAGATAGTATCCGAAAAATTCTCTCAAGCAGTCACCCGAGAGCAGAATGTTAATATCGTTTACCTGCGGCGTAGGTACTGCCGCGGCTTTCTTCTCAGCCACAGAGAATAACTGCGCTACTCTTGATTTGAGCATTTCACATGCTGCATCCACGCCTGCCGAGAGGCTAAAGCGGAAGTCCTCGTAGACTTCAATCTCGCCCCTTTCTTCGCCCTCTGCCTCGCTGCGCCAGTGCACAGCCGTTTCCACATAAGCCTCATATGCCGAATAACTCACATCCACACCTGAGGAATTGAGGATTCTTACATCCCGGCGTGTCAAGAAAAACTCGCTGTAAGCAATATGTCCCCGCTCATGGTTGTCATCTTCATAAAATGCAGCTTGCAGCTTCTTCAAGGCCTCTTTTTCGTCAAGGGTCACTTCTGCGCCTGCGCCCATTGCTGCAACCGCCGCTGCTCCCGCTGCTTCATCGTCCGCAGCCGGCAAAACAAGCGGATACCACGCATTTTTGACAAATCCCGCCGCAAATACAGCCTGTGATATTATTTTCCGTAAGTTATCGAAGCTTGTGCCGGGATGAATCTGCGTGTCGTATGAGCCTTTGTATTTTATCTCTTCGCCATTTTCATCTGTCTGCGAAAACGTGACATACACTGTCAGCAGAAGCTCCGTGACATCCACTTCCCGAAACATCTCTGAGCGCTTCTTTATATTATAATTTTCAATTCGGTGTATGTTGGATTCTTTTATAAGATATTCCACACCTTCAAATTCTTTGAGTGTATTTATCAGTAAATTTAGCATTAACCCAACCTCGCTCTAGTCTTGATGTACGGGCCGCCGCAGGAAACCTTGGCTTCCTCTTTATACCCCTTTCCGCATGCACCGTTGCCGTAGAGCCGAAAATCATCAGATACCATAGTTATGGCACTTAGAACGTCCGGCACATATCCTGTCATGACTACAGGGGCTACCCAATTGTCAGTCACCTTGCCGTCCACAATTTCTTTTGCATATGTAAATGAAACTTGAATGCCCCAATCTTTGGGATCCTCCATGCCTCCCTCGGCATCTTCAATTATATAGCCATGTTTAATTGAGGCAATCATATCCTCCAGCTTGTCCGTGCCGGGTGCAAGAAATGTGTTCGTCATGCGTGCATACGCTTTGTGTGAATAGGCCTGACGTTTACCATTACCCGTAGCTGGCTGCCCCAGCAGTGCCGCAGACAAGGCATCTGATATGCCCGACTTCAAGATTCCATCTTCTATAATCGCAGTATCTGTGCCCAGATTCCCCTCATCATCAAACAGATATGATGAAACCTGCCGTGCCGCTGTCGCTCCATCGCGCATTTCAACCAAAGGCGAGGCAACAGTTTTGCCCATGTACTCCTGCGCTTTGGCGCGGTTTTTCGTGAACATGTCAAGCTCCACTCCATGCCCAAATGCTTCATGGGCAATTATCCCAACCGCATCAGGTGAGCATATTATCTCATACTCGCCGGGCGGTATGGGCTTTGCGTCAAGCAGCTTGCAGGCAGCTTTTGCAGTAGGCTCAACTTCGCTTTCCATCTCTGATAAAATTTCAAGCCCTTTCATTCCGGAAAATGACTTGTAAAGTGTGCGGGTGACGCCATCCCGGCGGGTAGTGGGCACCAAGTATGCCTCAGACCAGACATAGCTCTGCTCCAAATCCCTCTTGGACGACAGAAATATTTTAGATACCTGCGCATATCTCAAAACCACATGAGCTTCAACTACAAGCGCAGAGAAGTCCCTCAAGCTCTTATTTAATTTAGAAAGTTTCGTTATGACTTCGCCCGGCGGAGCATCTTCGGGAAGAAGTTCTGCCGAGTCCTGGAAGGACTGAGTTAGCTGCTTCTCTTCAGGCTTCGGATACGCAAACGCTTCGCCGCTAAACTTTTCAAATGCGGCGTTAATGCGCTCTGCTATAACCTGCGCTCCCGACAAAATATATCTAGGGCGAGTGTGCTAGGTTAAAAACCGTTGAAAAAAGGGACTTTTTTACGATATAGCACTT
>WQRL01000191.1 GCA_009786775.1 Oscillospiraceae bacterium | reverse complement strand
AAACCGGTGAAACCTTTTTGGAAAATGCAATGCTTAAAGCCCGCGCTATCTGCAATGCCACTGGACTTCCTGCAATAGCGGATGATTCAGGCCTCATGGTGTATGCCCTGGACGGAGCCCCCGGAGTTTACTCAAGCTCCTATGGCGGCTCGATGCTCACCGACGGCCAGAGATGCGAGTTTCTGCTGAGCAATATGCAAAACGAGAAGCTCCGTAAGGCAAAGTTCGTCTGTACAATTGTTTGTGCATTCCCTGATGGGAACACCCTAGTTTCAGACGGCGAGTGCCTAGGCGAAATAATTTCGGCTCCCCGCGGGACAGGCGGTTTTGGCTATGACCCCATTTTCCTTGTAAAAGAACTTAACAAGACGATGGCAGAACTGTCGTCTGAGGAAAAAAACTATATCTCCCATAGGGGGAAAGCTCTTAGGAAGTTTGCATCGCTGCTGCGGGAAAGGAGCAATTAGTGAGAGTTGGAATTTATGGCGGAACATTCAACCCGCCCCACATAGGGCATGAAGAAGCTGTAAAAACTGCTGCACTCCAGCTAGGGCTTGACAAGCTCATTATTGTACCGTCAGGCATTCCACCCCACAAGCCGCTGCCTCCGGGCACCGCCTGCGCAAAAGACCGCCTCCTAATGGCTCAAAATGCCTTTGGCGGGCTTGCAAACACTGAAATCTCAGATATAGAAATAACCAGCACCTCACCAAGCTACACGGTGGACACCGTGCAAATAATCTCGCAGAAATATCCCAATGCTGAGCTATTTCTGCTCTGCGGCACAGACATGTTCCTCTCACTTGAGTCATGGAAAGGTTTTAATACCCTAACCAAACTCGTCACGGCGGCGGTATTTGCCCGTGATGAAAATGACCGCCAGAGTATTGCGAAGTTCACCGCCCACTTAAATGACACCTACAGCAAAGGCTGCGTAATAATCGACAATGAAGTTGTGTCCATTTCATCCTCCAAGCTGCGCGAAATGCTTCCTAAACGAGAAGGATTTGGATACATTAAAGATACAAATTACACATATATAATAGATAGCAGGCTTTATAGTGCCAAACCTGACTGGGGCTGGCTTAGGGAAAAAGCCTACAGCATGCTCGAAAAAAAGAGAATCCCCCATGTTGCAGCCTGTGAAGATGCTGCTGTAAGCCTCGCTGAGCGCTGGGGCGTGGATGTGGACGAGGCCCGCGAGGCCGCAATACTCCACGACATAACCAAGAGGCTGGACACGAAAGGGCATCTGAGTGTTCTTAGAGAAAGCGGCGTAACAGTGGGCGAGGTCAAACCGGCAGAAGACAAGCTGCTGCACGCCAAATCAGGGGCTGCACTCGCATATGCAAGATTTGGCGTGTCAGAGGAAGTGCGCGACGCCATCAGGTGGCACACCACCGGCAAAGCTGGGATGTCTAATCTGGCAAAAGTTCTCTACCTGGCCGACTATATAGAAGCTACCAGGTCATTTGCGGGAGTTGAGAAGCTGCGCGAACTGGCTTACGAGGATATCGACAAGGCGATGGTCATGGGTCTTGAAATGACACTAAAAGACGTGGTAAAACGGGGAATCACCCCCGCAAACTCCACACTGGATGCTATTGAGGATTTGAAAAAATAATTTTTTGAAATCCCTCACAATATGAAAGGGCGTTAATTATGAAATTTTCCGGTAACAGGCGTAGCGGACGGCATTTAAGTGAAAATGTTGTAAATGTACCTGACGGCACGCAGGCCGATAATATAGATTCTAAGAGCAGCAAAAAGAAAACGAGGAGCAAAGGGCCCAAGCGCTGGATTAAAATAGCCCTCCTTAGTGTTGGCGTAATAATTCTCGCCGCTGGAGCGGTGCTGGCACTCGACTTGTTTACAGATGCAGAAATAATCATTACAGCACCTGCTGTCAACCCTACCCCCCGGCCATCTGTGAGCAGACCGGGAAACTCTGATAACCAGACAAACCCCAGTGATTCTGAGGGGCCGGTTATGGCATCTATGAACAGCCCTGACGAAATTCTCGAATACGAGAGGGAAGAGGGGAGATTCTTTACATTCCTTATTTTCGGCCTTGACGAGGGTGAAGCTAACACGGATGTTATAATGGCGGCCACCCTGGACACTGTGGAAAACAGCCTCAATGTGGTTAGCATCCCCCGTGACACACTTGTAAATGTGCCTTGGCGGCTAAAAATAGCAAACTCAATATTCCCTAACATGAGGGCTAGATACCGCTCAGAATCAGACCGTGAACTTCGCCATAATCAAGCGATGCAGGCAAGTGTCGAAATGTTTGCTGACATACTGGGATTTGAGGTGGACTTCTGGGTCACGGTAAACATGAGAGCCTTTACAACCCTCATTGATGCCGTTGGAGGAATAAACTTCTATGTTCCCGTGAGCATGAACTACCGCGACAATTATGCAGGGCTGCATATAAACTTCCGCCGCGGGATGCACTACGGCCTCACCGGCAGGCAGTCGCTTGAAATCCTAAGGTACAGATCCTTTGCCACGGGGGATATAGGCAGAATTAATATTCAGCAGCAATTTTTATCCTCGGCCGTAGAGCAGGTTCTTGCGCAGAGAAGATCTTTAGGCACACCTTCGAATATAGCAAATATTATAGATATTGCTTTTAATGATGTCAGGACAAATATTGGTGCAGGCTCAGCTTTGGATAGAACCCGCCACCTAGCTTGGTTTGCTACACAGTTTTTTGAACTGGAACCTGAAAACATCCGTTTTGCCACAATTCCGCACCATATGAATGACTTTATAGTTAACCACGGATATGTGGTAATTAATCTCGATGAATGGCTCGTTATGCTAAACGAAATGCTAAACCCATTCGCTGTAGACAAAGTGGCCGAAGATCTTAGCATACTCTCGCGCGGCGCTGACAACAGGCTTTTCTCCAGTGACGGCAACTGGGCGGGCGATCCGCAATGGGGAGCTTCCAGCAGGGGCCCTAACGTCCGGCAGAGCGGCAGCGGTGCGCTGCAGCAGACAGGCGGCGGAGGAGGAGGCGGCGGACAGGCCGCTGCCCCGAGAGCACCTGCGGCATCTACGGCCCCTGCCCCATCATCACAAGCACCTGCTGAAAACAACGGAGGCAGCAATCAGACGGGCACGGGCACACCCGGCAACAATGCTTCGGATTCTACCGGTGAACAGACTCCCCCCGGTGAGCATAACGGCGAAGATATATTATATTATCAAATAAACGGCGATGGGGAGACCCCTCCTGAGCATCTTGAATATACCGGGCAGCCTGAGGAGCAGGCGGAGGACGCAGAGCCCTCTGAAGAAGCGGGCAGCTACCCCAATGAACAACCGGAGCTTCCGCAAGAGCAGGGTCACAATGAGCCTGCGGAAGATACCAATATCCCGCCTGAGCAGCAGGCTTCGGACGCTACGGCAGAACCTGTTTATCAGCCGCTTTCGGAAATCAGGTCCGCCTCTATACAAGTGGATTACACACCTTGCGAAGAGCGGAGCTAACCGCCTTTAACCTAACTTATTAAAATTTTAATTTATGCTGAAAGGACGGAGTAATATTAATGCTGACTCCAAATGAAATCGCAAAACTTGTAGTAAATGTACTAGATGATAAAAAAGCACGGGACATTAAACTCCTGCGGACACACGATATTACAGTTCTGGCTGATTATTTTGTTATTTGCACAGCAAACTCCACAACCCAGCTCAAAACTTTGTCGGATGAAGTTGAGAGAATCCTCAAAGAAAATGCAGAGATGCCCCTGCGCAGGGAAGGGCACCGGAGCGGCGGCTGGGTGCTAATCGACTTCGGCTGTGTGGTTGTACACCTCTTCATGCAGGAGGCCCGCGAATTTTACACCCTTGAGCGCCTGTGGGGCGATGCAGAGGATATAAATATAGAAAACATATAGGCTTATAGTAAGTAACGATTGCAAACTGTATTTAACAATACGGTTTGTAATCGTATTGCAGTTAAAATTAGGGGAAGATTGTGCGAGCGGCTTTCGCTTGCGAAAGGAATGGTAATAAACTATGAAATATGAATTTACCCGGATTGAACAAAAATGGCAGCAGAAGTGGGAAGAGTTAAAGCCCTTTGCAGCCTCAAACAGCAGCCCTAACCCCAAATATTACATTCTGATTGAATTTCCATACCCATCGGGTGACGGACTTCATGTCGGTCATCCGCGCCCTTATACGGCCATGGATATTGTTTCACGCAAGAAGCGCATGCAGGGCTATAATGTATTATACCCCATAGGCTTTGATGCCTTTGGCCTGCCCACGGAAAACTATGCTATTAAAAATAAAATTCACCCCAAGATAGTAACCCGGGATAATATAGCCCGCTTTACTGCACAGCTTAAAATGCTGGGTTACAGCTTTGACTGGGACAGGGTTATTGACACCACAGACCCGCAGTACTACAAGTGGACTCAATGGATTTTCCTTAAATTTTTTGAAAAAGGCTTGGCTTATAAAGCTCAAATCCCTGTTAACTGGTGCACCTCCTGTCTTTGTGTCCTCGCTAACGAAGAAGTCGTGGACGGCGCCTGCGAGCGCTGCAACAGCGAGGTTGTCCGGCGTGAGAAGAGCCAGTGGATGCTGCGCATCACAAAGTATGCACAACGCCTTATTGACGACTTAGACGGCGTGAACTATGTAGAGCGCGTCAAAACTCAGCAAAAGAACTGGATAGGCCGCAGCGTGGGGGCTGAAATTGACTTTAAGACGACAGCAGGGGA
>WQRL01000190.1 GCA_009786775.1 Oscillospiraceae bacterium | reverse complement strand
TGAAGTCACCGAGAGCGCCCTGTGCAGTGCCGGTTCTCAATCCGCCAGCAACAAGCACACCACCACCAGTTTCCGTCGCCGAGTTATCATCAATAACACCACCGTTGTTCATGATAAATACGCCGCCGCTATCAACAACAACACCGCCGCCGGCTGTTACACGGTTATTTGTAATAGTTCCGCCGTGCATTGTAAAGTTAGCCGCTACTGAAGCACTACCACCTGTGACATGGACACCGCCACCGATTACGGTATGGTTGGAGTTTTGGTTCGGGTTGCTGATACCATGATTGCGTATTGTCCCTCCGTACATGGAGAAGCTGGAGTTACCTTGAATATAGACTCCGCCTCCCCTGCCAACACCGGTGGGAATTAAGGTGTTATTTTCTATAACGCCACTGTGCATTGCAAAGTTCCCTTGGTTTACAACGGAAACACCGCCGCCAAAAGCATCAAAAGTCCCACCTGTTCTTAAAACTTCATTGTTATGAATACGGCCGCCACGCATCTCGAATAAACTGTTTAAGCCATTTATGTGAACACCGCCGCCATAGATCGTAGGGTTCGTGTGTGCCGCAGATGCATTTCTCGCCAGATTTTCAGTGATTTCACCACCCCACATGCGGAATGTAGCACCACTTTCTACATGGACACCGCCTCCCCAGTGGACATCTCCGCCGGTTATTGTAGTTCCGCAGCGCAGTTCAAGCAGCGTATTTGCATCTACAACTTGTAATCCTCCACTGGTTCCGTTGCCAGCATTTGTATTGCTGACTGAAGCCCTGTCCCCTTGCGGAATATTGTCTAATATCAGATTTCCACCCCAACCGCCAAAGATAACCGTACTTCCTGATCTCACGGTGAACAATCTTTGGTTTAAACCAGTTGAACCGGACCCGCCTTGACCCGTTATTGTTATAGTGCTGCCTTCTGCTGCAACTATTTGAACGTGTCTTGCAGTCGCAAATACATTTGTGGTACCGCTTAGGGTATGCATATCACTACTTCTGGTACGCTCAAAGTTCGCCCCAATAATAATCCTTCTCAAATTGGTTCGATCAAATCCGCTCCCTGACGCACCAGCAATCGCAGTTCTAAGCTGGCTTTCATTAGCAACTGTCACAACGTCACGTACATTAAAGGCCGTACCGTCCACACAATAGTTTCCACATGCACAATTGTTAAGTTCACCTTGCGCTTCTTGGTTTAATACCGACACCATCCGGAAATCGCTTTGCGTAATTCCCAACACGTCAAAATCCGCTTGCAACGCTGTGTTTGCAAGCGCATTATCCAGTGTACTGCTGAGAAGAAGCGTTGATAGTAGGAGTGCGCAGGTTCTTGCTAGTAGTTTTTTCATAATCGAATTCTCCACCCACAAAAATTTAATGGTAATTTGATATCATTATGATTGTTTCTATAAGTTATCGTGATTTTTCGGCTTTATTAGTCCGATTTCCTTAACCTCAAAAATGACGTTTAAACTATCAAAAAGTGTCTATCGTTCCCCCCTTAACTGTCTGCAGCGTGATACCATTTTACAAAACTTCTAACTATCGCACATTTATACCACATTTAAGTAGTTTTGTCAAGATGTTCACCGTTAAACTTCATATATTCTGAATTTTAAAATTTTTATTTAAAATTTCTCACTTTCACATAGTTGAGTTCAATTTTTTAATCCTCCGTAGAATTTATATTATTTTGCAGATATGCAAATTTTGTAAAATAATAGCACACTGGCTTTCCCACCATATTACACCCTACGACTAAAAAAGCCTTGACATAACTGTTGATGTCAAGGCTTTAGCTGCCACTAAAAATTCTGATTGATGGTAATCTCATTGAGAAGACTTAGTTATTTTTAACTTGGTTAATCCTTATAGCCCTTCACTCTATCTCTTCAAATAAATCATAAGTGCTGCGGCATCAGCCGGGGATACACCGGATATTCGGGTTGCTTGCCCTAGGCTTCTTGGCCGGATTTCACTGAGCTTTTGTCGCGCTTCAATGCGCAGCCCTTGAAGTGCATTATAGTCAATATTCTCTGGAATAAGATGCTCTTCCATTCTGTTAAGCTCTTCCATTTGACGCTTTTGACGCTTTATATATCCCTCATATTTTATCGAAATTTCTGCTTGCTCGCGTACAATATCTGGTAAATTTGGCGCATCTTTATCAAGCTGCGCAATTTCCTTATATGTGAACTTTGGCCGCCGCAGTAGCGCTGCTAAGCTAACGCCTGATTTTACCTCCGGCATATCGTGCGCTTGAAGTAGTTCATTGAGCTTTTCAGATGGAGGCAAATATGTTTTCTCGAGCCGATCAATCTCTTGATTTGCAAGCTTATATTTTTCCAAAATTCTTTGGTATCGCTCATCCGATACTAACCCTGCACGATGACCCAAATGTGCAAGTCTTATATCCGCATTGTCTTGACGGTGAAGGAGCCTATATTCCGTACGTGAAGTCATCATGCGATATGGTTCATTTGTTCCTTTGGTTACCAGGTCATCAATGAGAGTTCCAATATAGCCGTCACTGCGGCGAATGATCAGCGGGTCTTCTCCTTTTAGCTTTAACACTGCATTAACTCCGGCAACATATCCCTGTACGGCAGCTTCCTCGTATCCTGACGTACCACAAAACTGACCCGCTCCGTAAAGGCCGATGATTTTTTTTGTTTCAAGTGTTGGCTTTAGTTCCAAAGGATTAATACAATCATATTCAATTGCATATGCCGGACGCATAATCTGAGCTTTTTCAAGCCCTGGAACTGAGCGAATCATTTTTATCTGTACATCTTCGGGCATTGATGATGAAAATCCCTGCAAGTATATTTCTTCTGTGTCTAGGCCCATAGGCTCAACAAAAATCTGATGTCTGTCTTTATCAGCAAAACGCACAACTTTATCTTCGAAGGAAGGACAATAGCGTGCTCCCACACCGTCAATCACGCCCGCATACATGGGGCTTCTGTGCAAGTTTTCACGAATTATGTTATGGGTGTCTTCGTTTGTATATGTCAGCCAGCAGACAATTTTATTTTCCGGCGCTTCTGTCGTTTCAAAGGAAAAGGGCGGAGGCGGCTCATCCCCTGGCTGTATGGTCATCTTTGAGTAGTCTATATCACGTGCATTAACTCTTGCGGGTGTTCCTGTCTTAAATCGCATCATCGAAAAACCCAAGTCACCAAGCCTATCTCCAAGCTTGGTTGCGGCAAACATGCCGTCTGGCCCACCGTCCTGAATTGACTCGCCGACTATGGTTTTTCCTCCAAGATATGTCCCTGTGCAAACTATTATTGCCTTAGCACGGAAAATTGCACCTGTTTGCGTTAAAACATAAGAAACTGCTCCGTTATCAATCCCTATATCAACAATCTCTGCTTGTCTGAGCGTGAGATTTTCCTGAAGTTCCAGCGTGTGCTTCATTAGTTTTTGATACTCACTCCTATCCGCCTGAGCGCGGTTTGAGTGAACAGCGGGGCCTTTACCACGATTGAGCATCCGAAACTGAATACAGGCTTTATCAGCACAGCGAGGCATTTCGCCACCAAGGGCATCTAGCTCAACAACCAGATGACCTTTGCCTGTTCCCCCAATATTGGGATTACATGGCATATTTCCAACTGCATCAAGGTTTATGGTAAAGCAGATCGTCTTCATTCCAAGACGCGCCGAAGCAAGTGCAGCCTCAATCCCCGCATGTCCCGCACCAATCACCGCAATATCAAATTCTCCTGCTTCAAATGTCGTCATAAAAAAATCCCCTATCCCCCATCCCTCGTCTCTCGTCCTTGGGCGAGCAACATGTCTGAGCCGCAGCGAGTTTGCGAGCCCGGGGGATTCCAAAGGGGGCAACGTCCCCTTTGGTGTGTCTTTTGGTTACTTTTCTGCACAAGCAGAAAAGTGACCCGCCGGAGGCCGTTCCTGTTTGTTGGCGATGCGCGACAATAAAAGATGCACGCTACAGCACCGCTTTTAAAAATTGCCCTGTGTAGCTTCTTTCGCATTCTGCGCAACCTTCGGGTGATCCCTCATAGAGGATTTCACCTCCGGAATCTCCACCCTCTGGCCCTAAATCTATGATATGGTCGGCTGTTTTTATAACATCAAGATTATGCTCAATGACAACAACGGAATTTCCCGCATCTGTAAGTCTGTTTAGTACCTCAATAAGCCTATGCACATCTGCCGTGTGCAATCCCGTTGTAGGCTCATCAAGCACATAAAAAGTATTTCCTGTTGAGCGCTTGCTTAGTTCTGTTGCAAGCTTTACCCGCTGGGCCTCTCCACCGGATAACGTCGTAGACGGTTGCCCCAGCTTTACATATCCAAGCCCGACATCCATAAGGGTTTCAAGCTTCTGCTTAATCTTAGGCAAATTCTCAAAGAAGTCCAGAGCCTCTTCAACAGTCATTTCAAGCACCTCATGAATATTTTTGCCCTTATATCTGACTTCAAGTGTCTCTCTATTATATCTCTTGCCTTTACACACATCACATGGAACATAAATATCCGGCAAAAAGTGCATTTCTATCTTTAAAAGACCGTCTCCAGAACAAGATTCACAGCGGCCTCCTCGGACATTAAATGAAAAACGCCCCGGTTTATATCCTCTGGCACGTGCATCTTGCGTTGAGGCAAATAGTTCTCTGATTTCGCCAAAAACCCCTGTATATGTCGCAGGGTTTGAGCGCGGCGTACGCCCGATGGGGGATTGGTCAATGTCGATAACTTTGTCTAAAAACTCTATGCCCTCAATTGATTCATGTT
>WQRL01000189.1 GCA_009786775.1 Oscillospiraceae bacterium | reverse complement strand
CACCGCACAAAGCGGGAAGAGCGGGTTTGTGGCCAAGACGAGGCTGTAGCCCTTGTCCTTTAGCGCACTTATGAGCCTTCTGGGGATTTCGCTGGGCTGCACTACGGCCTTTACAGCGTGAAACTCGTTTATGTAAAAGTTGTCACAAGCCGCCTCTGCCGCCTGTAGCGCATCTTCTGAGAGGTTTAGAGCCTGCTGAAAGGCAGCCCAGAACCTATCGCGGTTTAGCATTGTGCCGTCATTTTGCACCATAGCCATTGTGCCAGCCCAAACAGCGTCTGCGGAGGCTTTGGGATCCATATTCATCCGCACGAAAACCTTCGCAAGTTCCTTAAAATAAGCGCCGATGAACTCCTTTTGTGTCATCTGAATTAGAGTTCCGTCCAAATCGAACAAGATTGTTTTAATCATTACCTGTCCTCCGTTTTAACATTAATTTATGTAAGCCTGCATTTTCGGCGCCTTGTGGGCAGCCGGCTAAACCAGCTTGCCTGCTTTCTTTTGCCTTGCCCTGAGTATCAAAGTGAACACAAATGACAAAAAGCAAGAGAAACCAAAGACCAAAAATCCCGCAGAAAATGCCATGTGAACCCCGGCCTCACCGTGGGAGCTTGTGAAAATTACGCGGGCCTGGTTTATTATACCGCCGACCAGAAAGTTTGCCGGTATCATTATAACGCCGATTATGGTCATCATTGTGGTTATGGCAAGCTCGATAGTGTCGCTGTAGAGCTTAGCGACAACAGCCATAACTGTCGGGAAAATAGGCGCTATACCTATTCCAGCGAGAACTATGAGAGGGGAACCCTGTGCCCCTAAGAGGACTCCTGTTGTAATCATAATGGCAGCAAATGCTGTGGATACAATAAGCGAGTTTATGAATCCGAACCTGTCGATAAGCGGCCCGAGGATGAGCCTTGCGGCTGTGAAGCTGACGAAGTACAGTGTTAAGTGGAGCGCGGCGCTCTCGTTAGTGTAGCCTCTGCCGGACTCCAGAAATGCAACGAACCACGACGCAATTCCGGCTTCGCCCAGAGTGCCGAAGAGCATAACTCCCACAACGAGCCAAATTGAAGGCTTTCTGAGCATGGCTCCATAGCCTGTTTTCTTTTTGTCCTCGCTGCTTTTTTTCATGCGCCCGATTAGAAGCGGTATTATGGGGATGAGGGCGAGGCTCAGAGCTATTAAATAGACATACCGCCAGCTAGTAAGTTCTGTGCCGAACCTTGCGGATATAATAGTGATGGAGATGATAGGTGAGAGGATTGCGCCAGCTCCGAATGCGAAGTGAGCCAGGTTCATCATGGTGCCTGTATTTTTGGTAAATAATTTCGCGGCGATAACGCCTATTGCAATGTCGAGCCCGCCGAAAGCCAGGTTCACGAGAAAGAAGCTCATTAGGATGGTGGGGAAGTTCGGTGATAGGGAGATGAGCGTGCCTCCGGCTGCAATTAAAATAAGGGAGAGGATGCTACAGGCTCTTATGCCGATTTTGCCTGACA
Organism: Oscillospiraceae bacterium; assembly: GCA_009786775.1. Taxonomy (GTDB): domain Bacteria; phylum Bacillota; class Clostridia; order Oscillospirales; family Oscillospiraceae; genus WRMH01. The sequence goes on along the minus strand of WQRL01000189.1, from coordinate 3,322 downwards.
ATGTGGCTGTGAATGTGCAGGCGGTGAGGTAGCCCACCGAGCTCACGGCCAGCAGCAGGCCGAGGTGTAGTTCTGTAAGTGCAAATTCGGCTTGAATCCTGGGGATTGCGGTGCCTCTGATGTTGTCGGCTATGCCAAGTACCAAAAATGAGGCGAATACGGCGATTGTGAGGGATATGAAGTTGCGTTTGTGATTTAAGGTGTCGTTAAGTGTATTGTGTTCCATTAGAGTTACCGACTTTTCTTTAGATTGGCAAAATGAAATTATAGCAGATTGTAATGGAAAAGTGTAGCCTTAAGAAAAAAGTATATATCCAATAGGCATCTAGTCATCCGCGGTAAACCATCTGGCGTAAACCGTCCGTCGGGCAAAAGTGAGTGCTCTGGGGAAAAGCGGGGCGGCCTCCGTCAGTCACGTCCACCTTGGCGGAGGCTTGAAATCATGGATGAAATTTGTGTTCCAGGACTGCGGCCGTCCCACTTTCCCCCAGAGCACCCACTTTTGTCCGGCTGGCTTGTGAAAAAGCGGGGCGGCCTCCGTCAGTCACGTCCGCCTTGGCGGAGGCTTGAAATCATGGATGAAATTTGTGTTCCAGGACTGCGGACGTCCCACTTTCCCCCCAGAGCACCCACTTTTGTCCGACTGGCTTGTGAGAAAGTAAAATGGCCTGCGAAAAAGCGGCATGGCTGGTTGTGTTTTTGCGGTGTTGTGGCGGGTTTGGTGGGGGAGAATGTCTTGGTATTAGCGCAACTTCACCACTTTATGACGCTAAATACCCCCGAAATTTAGATATTTCTCATAATTTAACAAATATTACGAAAATATTACTTGACGCAAATTTGAGAACGCTGTACAATGGGCAATAGCACATATCGCTAGTGTAATGATGTGTTAACAGATTAAAGAAATGGAGTGAATAACAAATTATGAAAAAGAAAATTTTAGTATGTATTTTGGCACTGTGCATGATGCTTCCGATGGTGGCTGCTTGTGTAGCAGAGCCACCGGCACCGGCACCGGGTGCACAAACACCAGCCCCTGAGGCTCCCCAGGCTCCTGCGGCACCGGAGGCTCCGGCAGCTCCTGGGGCACCTGAGGCTCCTGCTGCACCGGAACCCACACCGCCGGGTGATGGCGCTGAGCTAATTGAAGTAGGCGATTGGAAAATCGGTATCATAACCGGTACAGTCACACAAGGTGAAGAAGAGTATCTAGCGTCAAGAAACATGGAAGAGCGTTTTGGTTCAGACCGCATTGTCAGAGCTACATATCCTGACAACTTCGGCGCAGAGATGGAAACAACAATCGCAAACGTCCTCGCACTTGCTGATGCCGGTGCACAGGCTATCGTATTCGTACAGGCAGTTCCTGGCGCAATGGCAGCTATCCAACAGACAAGAGAGCTGTTCGGAGAGGACATCTTCTTCTTCGGCGGAGTTATGCATGAGCCGCCGGCACAAGTTGCAGAGTTCTTTGACATCGCACTAATTTCCGATGACCTTTCAATGGGCAGGGTTATTGTTGAGCAAGCTGTAGCAATGGGCGCAGATACATTTGGCCACATCTCATTCCCACGCCACCTCGGCATGGAAAACATCGCAGCACGCCGTGCGCTTCTGATGGAAACAGCAGCAGAATACGGTCTTGAGTGGGTAGAGCTCACAGCTCCAGACCCAATGAGCGAAGGTATTGCTACAACTCAACTGTTTATCCTAGAAAATGTGCCGAGATGGATTGAAGAGCACGGCGAGAATATAGCATTCTTCTCAACAAACTGCGGCATGCAAGAGCCACTCATAACACAAATTGCAGCCTATGGCGGCCTATATCCGCTGCAATGCTGCCCGAGCCCCTTCCACGCACTGCCCTCAGCATTTAACATTTCAATGGAAGGCCGCGAAGGCGACCTAGAATTCCTGCTCAGCCAACTACAATCAACAATCAACGACATGGGCGTAAGCGGGCGTTTCTCAACATGGCCTGTCCCGATTAACATGCTCCTTGTTGAAACCGGTGTTCTTTACTCAATTGAGTTCCTTGAAGGCAGGACAGACGGACGCCACGATAGAGCTGTTCTTGAGAGAATCATAAGCGAAGTTGCGGCCGCAAACGGCGGAGCAGTTACACTTAGCAACTGGCCTGTCGACGGCGGATATCTTGAGAACTTCTACCGCGTGCTTTCTGACTTTGTCACATTCTAGAAAACTAAGCTAGTCAGTACAGCGTAGAAACTGCACAGATTTGTAAGTTTGCGTAAAAGGATTTACTAATGAGAAAGCCGCCATGTCGTATTACGTATTGGCGGCTTTCAGAACTTGGAGGGGACTACTCATTGTGACGGAAGAATTCGTGTTACAACTGGAAAACATCACTAAGGATTACAGTGGAAATGTTGTACTAAATAATGTGTCCCTCTCGGTAAAGCCGGGAGAAATACATGCCCTGCTAGGTGAAAACGGAGCGGGAAAGTCGACTCTTATGAATATTCTTTTCGGTATGACCGTAATTCACGATACTGGAGGGTTTGGAGGAAAGGTAAAGGTTTCCGGGCAGGAGGTTAAGTTTACATCTCCAAATGATGCCCTGGAAGCCGGAATAGGGATGGTGCATCAGGAATTTATGCTCATTCCCGGGTTTACAATTACAGAAAACATCAAACTTGGGCGCGAAGATTCAATTCCTACTGCCCTAAGCCGCGTATTCGGAACAAATCTAGAGCAGCTTAATCATGACAAGATGAATGCGGATGCGCGAAGATCTCTTGATGCCATAGGCATGAATATAGATGAGCATGTCCGCGTTGCTGGTCTGCCTGTTGGCTATATGCAGTTTGTCGAAATAGCGAGGGAAATTGACAAAGAAGGAATAAAGCTCTTAGTATTTGATGAGCCGACAGCGGTTTTGACCGAAGAAGAGGCAGAGCAGCTTCTTTCGGTTATGAAAACCATTTCAGAAAAAGGCATTGCAATAATATTTATAACCCACCGCCTTTCTGAGGTTATGACAGCGGCACATCAGATGACCATACTCCGTGACGGCATGCTTGTAGGGACAAAAGCTATCGCGGAAACAAGCCTTACTGAAATAGCGGAACTTATGGTTGGGCGGCCAATTGATAAGCTGGGCGTCGCAATGGAGGAGCAGGAGCAACTGCTCACAGCGCCGATTGCCGTGAAGGTTGAAGATTTCCATGTCCATATGCCCGGCGAGCGGGTCAATGGAGTGAGCTTTGAGGTGCGCCAAGGTGAAATTTTCGGTATCGGAGGTATGGCGGGTCAAGGCAAGGTGGGTATTCCCAACGGAATTGCAGGGCTCTTTTCA
>WQRL01000188.1 GCA_009786775.1 Oscillospiraceae bacterium | reverse complement strand
CCAGAATTGATTTAAGCCGCCCACCTGCGGAGCCGATGCTCTCTGCCATATCTGTAAGGCCGAACCTCTCAGTGATGAACTTTCCGAAATCCACTGCCATATCCGTGTTTCTGACAAACTCATCGCCATCTTGCACTACGGCAGTCGAAGCCACTGTTATTATTACCGACCGTGGAAACCCAATAAAACCTAAATTTACCGGCACTAAAATCTCCCTCTCGGCCTTGACTACAATCTCCCTATAGATAAATTTATCGCTTACAGCGCACATGACAGACAGGTTGCCTGCTTTCGAGCTTAGGTTACGCCCCTCTATTTCAGTTACCAGTTTCTCCCCAACCGCCTGAATGTCGCCTATTCCCGAAAACGCTTCCGCATAAACATTTTTTAGCTTATCCTTGTCCGTTTCCCAGTAGTGGGTCAAAGTCCCCTCGTCAAAAAATATCCATGTGTCACCTGCCGCCGTAGCAAGTGCCGTTGCAGTATACTGAGTTGCACGCTGAAGCGCCCCCCTCGCCGGCAGGTATACCGAGAGAAGTACCAGCCCCGCAAAAATCATAATCATTATGGGAAATAGGATGGCCGCCTCTACGAAGGCCTCCCCCTTCTCATCTTTACGCATCCCGGCCATCCTTTCTCACAAGTTTTCATTCTTTAATTTTCTCTTACCTTACTGGATTGTGTCTGCCTGCTGTGTGATTTGCTCCCACAAGTCTTGAAGCCATCCGCTGAGAAATCCCCAAATCAGCACAATCGCAAGAACTGCCACAAGAATCAGCAATATCGCCACTACCACCCCCGATAGGCCGCGCTCATCAGCTTTTAGTTTACTGACGGTTTCTATGACAGCCCCACTGGCAGCCGCCCATGCCATCTGCGGAAATTCCGATATCCTCTGCAACATGTCCAGACCCTCCCTTCCAACTTTATTTTGATTGGTGTTATTTATAGTTACGCTGGTATGCACTATAATCCTGAGAAATTCATCGCCACCGGCACCATGAGCATAACCAGTATGGCTAGGAGCAGCAGCATAGTGGGAATCATCAGCTTTGAATTTGCCTTCTCTGCATCTCTCTTGGCCATATGCCGCCGCTCTTGCCAGGCCTCCTGCGCCATGGATTTGAGAAGTTTGCCAACTTCGCTATTGCCCTTTGAAAGATTTTGCAAAATAGCTGACGCCAGTTTTGCCGTTTCTTTCGTGTTACATCTGCTTATGAAGTTGCCATAGGCTGACTCAGGGCTCACTAAATTATCAAGCTCATCCGCCGTCCTTCTCATCTCCATATACAGCTGCGCATCATGGCTTGCTGCTGTTTCTCTCCACGCCCTGTCCATTGTCATGCCTGAGGTCACCAGCAGGGCGAGCTTTGAAACCACATTTGGAAACTGCTTACTTATTGCACTTCGCCGCTTTCTCACCCTGTCCCCCAGCTCATCATACATGGCATAGGCAAGCACCAAAACCAATACGCTGCCTATCCCTAAAATTGCAAGCCCTGCTGTGTCACTGCCCAGCCCTACCAGCAAGGCTCCCAGATTAAGCGTAAGCGCCACACCGATTATGGGGTAGGAAATGAGCTTTGCAAGAAGATGCTTGGTCTTAACCTCGGCATACTTTTTGCCGTGGAGTTCATAATAATATGTGAGAACTGTCTTATGGACCGCACCTTTTCCAACCGCTTCAAATTCCCTTAAAAGTACAAACCCTGGCATAATTAAAATGCCTACGCTCTTTAGGTCGCCTCGTTGCAACTTCTGTATGTCATTTTGGATTTTCTCTATCTGCTTCTTATTTTCCTTGCCCAGCTGAAACTTTATCCCAAAGCACTCCAGGCTGCGGCTGACTAAAGCGGCCGCATTTGCCTTGCCTGTACATTTTTGTAATTTTTCAATGGCATCATAGTTTTCCAAAATCTTGCTGTGAGCCGCTGTAATCCAGTCATCCCTAGTTGTCCTGCCCAGCAGCACCAGCCATGCCAAAAGCATCAGCGTCGCCAGGATCATAACAAACACAATCATCTGCCGGCCTCCCTTTAAGTGCCTATTAACTATTGCGGCTTAAAGCCTCACAGCTTAACATTGCTAAACTTTCTGGCCATCACAAAACTTAAAATAAAAATCATCAGCCCTCCGGTGGATACAATCCTCCCAGCCCCTGTTGTGTAAATCGCATCCATGAAGCCCGCACCAGCATAGCCGATAACTCCTAAAATTATTAGCGGCATGAGAAGCATCATGTTGACTTCCGACTTTGCCGCCGTCATCAGTGTGTCAATCTCCATCTCAATTTCCATCTTGTCGGCAATAATTTGCTGCGTTTCCCGCACTATTTCATCAGTGCGCCCCGATTTTCCTTCGATGGTGGCGTAAATTGTTGCAAAGCTGGCTATGTCCTCAAGCCCGCTGCGGTTTGCCAAATCAGAAAAAGCCTCAGAGAGGGGCACGGCATTGTTAAACTTGCCTGTTATAGCGTCCAGCTCCGTTATTATGTCGCTGCCCACAGGGTACATGAGAAGCAAGTCCTCTCTCGCATTTTGCAGTGACTTAAGAAGCGTACCACCTGCGCGCATCGAAACTGACATAGCTTCCAAAAGATCAAAAAATGAAATACGCAGCTTGAGCTTGCGCTTCTTCACCGCACTGTGCGCCGCTGCAAGCACGTTAACTGCGCCGAACACCAGCCCGCCGGCCAGCGATAAAATAATCAGCCTGTAGAAAATAAGCAAAATCAAAAATCCCGCCCCAAAGCCTATGATATATGCAACTACATAGTCCATAACACTACAAGGGCTGCGGGAGTAGTCGGCGGCGGCCGTACTGGCTTCCTGGTTAATCATCTAATCCCTCCTAGTTTCATAACATGCTCCCCCGCCTGTCAGGGGCATTGGCAGCCTTGAGAACTTCACACTTCGTTAAATGACTCTGTTAATCCCCGCTGTTTCAAGTTTGTAGGTGTTTTTCATCGGATTTACTGTCCTTGTGAGCTTGCCGACTACCTTGTCCTTGCTGCTCAGCTTGGATTCATGGAACTCAAAAATTGTGTTGAGGGTAATTTGCCTTTCACGGCTGTCATAGTTTAAGACCTCCACAATCTCCATAGTCCGCCTGCTCTTATCCCTGAGTCTCGCCAGATGGATTATTATATCTACAGAGGATGCTATTTGCTGCCGTATCGCCTCAAGCGGCAAGCCTTCAGCACCTTGCAGCACCATAGTTTCCAGCCTGCTGAGAATGTCGAACGTGGAGTTTGCATGCCCTGTCGAAAGTGAGCCATCATGCCCTGTGTTCATGGCCTGTAGCATATCCAGAGCCTCCGCCCCCCTGACCTCGCCTACCACAATGCGCTCAGGCCGCATCCTCAGGGCCGATTTTATAAGATCGCGTATTGTTATGGAACCTTTGCCGTCTGAGCCTGCATTGCGGGTTTCCAGCCGCACGAGGTTTTCAATGTTCTTAATTTGCAGCTCTGCCGAATCCTCAATGGTAATAATCCGCTCATCGCTTGGGATGAAGTTTGACAAGGCGTTTAGGAATGTAGTCTTACCGCTGCCTGTTCCTCCGCAGACGAAAATATTGTACTTTGCCGCCACAAGTAGCTGCAAAATCTCCGCTACTTCGGCAGTTATTGAGCCAAACTCTATTAGCTTCGCAACTGTCATAGCCTCTTTTGGAAACCGCCGGATGGTCATTATAGGTCCGTTTAGGGCTACGGGCGGCATAACCACGTTCACTCTGGAACCATCATCCAAACGGAAATCCACTATAGGTTCGCTTTCATTAACTGCCCTGCCTGCCCTCGACACAAATTTCGTTATAATAATTTCAAGCTCACGCCTGCTCTCGAACTTACTCTCGCTCTTATACAGCCTGCCGTCTTTTTCGATAAATATATCTTCGTGGCCGTTAATCATTACCTCTGTAACTTCGCAGTCGGCAATTATCCTGCCCAGCACCCCCAGACCGCGTATGGACTCAAATACAGCAAGTGTTATATGCCTTTTTTCTTTGAAATTCATTGAGGCTATAGTGGGGTCACAGCCGAAATCCCCTGCTTGCACTTTTTTTATTTTATCTTCAAGCGCCTGTGCAACAATGGCCTGTAGCTGCTCATTTGAGAAGTTTGTTAGATCTGCATTGTCCTGGACCACGGCCTTAAGTTCATTTATCAGTTCATGCCTGCTCTGCTCCGTCATGTCTGCACACTCTCTAACACTTCTCGGACTGCTCTTCAAAGCTGCCAGAAAGAGCCTTGTATACCGCAGTGTGGTTTGCTGACTGAACAAAGGGCAGCTTCCAGACGGCCTGCGCAATTTCACAGCCAAGTTCCGCACCCTTGTTAGCTACTAGCACAACCTTATCTTTGATGCTCTCAAAGACAGTATGCTGAGTGGAAAATTGAGATAGCTTCACTTGGGCGGTTGCAGTCGGGTCGGTAACTAAGAGCACCTTGTCAGCAAGCTCAAAAACCTTTCTTGTGCGCCTATCACAAACACAGGACATGTCAATCACAAGCTCCTCCGTCACCCCTGCACATACTGAGGTAAGCTCCGCTATGTTCTCCGCCGACAGGGCATACATATCGTCGAAATTTTCAGGCCTACAGAAATATGCCATCCCAACACCGCTATCTTGCTGGCAAATCCCGCGGATTAACATTTTCACATTTCCATCGCTGTTTTCAAGCATTTCAAACACCGCACTAATACTCTTGCCCGTTTGTGCAAAATATGCCGGCACACTTGAAAAAGACTCCAGGTTTAGATAAAGAACCTGTTTACCCTCAGCTACCTTCTGCGCCGCATATGACAGTGCAACAGTAGTCTTGCCCA
>WQRL01000187.1 GCA_009786775.1 Oscillospiraceae bacterium | reverse complement strand
TTATGGAATGATTGGAGCTGCTGTTGTACTTGCGTTTGTAAGCCTGTCGTTTCAAACTGTCACCCAAAGCAGGGTGCTGACCCCGTCAATGATAGGCTTCGATGCAGTTTTTGTCGGAACTCAAACGCTGATAGTGTTTTTCCTCGGCGCAAGGCATCCGCTGTTTTCAAACCCTTTTGTTAACTACATAGTAACTGCTGGAATTATGGTTGTCGTATCCATGTTTATGTTTGGGGCTATTCTTCGCAGGCAGAGAAACAATATAGTTTTCTTGCTGATGTTCGGCTTGGTTTTGGGCGGCATAGTGAGGAGCGGCTCCACCTACTTGCAGCTTCTTATGACAGAAGGCGATTTCTTTCAAGTAATGGCCGCCACATCGGTAAACGTAAACAATATGAATATCAATATCATTTGGATGGTTCTGCCAATTATTGCTGCTGTTGTAATCGCCACGCTTATAAGGCACAGGCGGTATAATGTAATGAGCCTGGGGCCTGAGCAGGCAAAGGGGCTAGGAATTGCATATGAGCGTGAGATGAGAATTAATCTTATCATTATAGCAGTTGGAATGAGTGTGGCAACAGCCATGATTGGCTCGCTTACATTTTTAGGGCTCCTGGCTGTAAATGCCTCTCGGGAAATATTTAAGACATATAGGCATCTTCCCTTGTTTATTGGCTCTGCAATGATGGCTACACTGGTTTTAGTAGCTGGGCAAGGCGTTATGGAAATGATGCTTGGAGCAATCCCTGTTACAGTAATTATTGATTTGGTTGGCTGTACATATGTATTTTACCTTATTTTGAAGGAGAACAGAGTATGATAGAGGTAAAAGGGATTACACAGTCATACAGCCACGAAGTAGATGTACTCAAAGATGTTAACCTGACAGTACGGGAAAATAGCGTTACTGCATTAGTAGGCGCAAATGGTGCGGGAAAGTCCACGTTGCTCAGTGTTATTGCAAATCTGATTCCGGCTAAAAAAGGCTCGGTGTTTCTCAATGGGGAGAATATACGCAACATCAAAATTGATGAAACTGCAAAAAAAATTGCATTTCTCAAGCAATCCCAGCAGCTTGATATCCGCATCCCCGTCAGGGATTTAGTCGAGTTTGGCCGTTTCCCTCATTGCAAGGGTAAGTTAAAGAAAGAAGATCACCAAAAGGTTTCCGAAGCCATTGATTACATGGATTTATCGGATATAGCCCACAAGTACCTTGACGAGATTTCCGGCGGGCAGCGCCAGAGAGCGTTTATCGCAATGATACTTGCACAGGACACCCCATATATCTTTTTAGACGAGCCGCTTAACAACTTGGATATAAAATACTCTGTCGAAATGATGAAAATAGTCAGGCAGCTTGTAAGGGAGCTAAAGAAAACCATAGTTGTTGTTTTGCATGATATAAATTTTGCTTCTGCCTATGCAGATTACATCATCGCTATGAAAGACGGGCAGATTTACAGCGAGGGCTCCACTGAGGAAATTATAAGACCTGACGTACTAAATCCAGTTTTTGACCACAACTTTAATATCACGCAGCGCAATGGCAAAAACGTTTGCCTTTACTTTAACTGAGAACTATTTCCCAAGGCTTTAATTTGGGATGTTCGATATATTATTGAGTTAATGAAAATTTAGGAGGAAATTTGAAATGAAGAAACAAAAATTATTTTGCATACTTGTTGCCGCGCTTGCGGCTGTGATGTTACTGACAGCTTGTGGCAATGGCGTGGCAGATACCCCTGTGGTTGCAGCGGATGCGGTGACTGACGGCAATGTGACTGCTCCTGAGGGAAGTGGATCAGAGCGCACTTTCGTAGATGTTGTAGACTTTTACGGCAATGTAGTAACAGTCGTTCAAAACCCGACTACAGTGGCGATTTTTGACTTTGGTATTCTTGATATGCTTTATAACATAGGATTTGAAAATACCGGTATTGAAACATTGATTGTTCCCACTATGTCTACTCTGCCTGACTCTCTGGCATGGTTTAGAGATGGCGGGGATGAAAACACAACAGTTGTTACGGGCGGCACATTGTTTTACATTGACTGGGATATTTTAGACTTTGTTAACCCTGAACTTGTCGTACTTGGAGTGCGCTCATTTGGAATGAATGCGGCTGAAGAAAGACTCTCGCCGGATGCGGCACTGGAATTTCAGCACGACACATTTGCACGCTATCAAAACACAGCGTTTATGTGGCTGACAATTGATGCCCGCAATGCCAATCTGACCAGGGATATGAGAGCAAACGCCTATTCTTTGGCACAGATATTCCCAGGAATAGGGGAGCTTCTGTTCTCAGAAATTGAAGAGATTGAAGCCGAGTTTGCCGCAATAAGAGAAGTTACAACAGCATCGGGCATGGAAGCGGCATTTATTATGATGCTCGACCCTGCAACTATGACAGTATTCTTAGATAACAGCCGCTTTGGATTCTTGTTTGATGAATTTGGTTTTGCTCCGCTTACCTTGGATTTGGAAGCGTGGACTGACCAACATGGTTTTGCTATTCAATCTGAATTTTTATTAGAGAATAACCCTGATGTAATTTTCTTGTTAGACCGCACTGACCCTGACACAGGACTTGGCGCAGCTACAGACAACTTTATGAACGATGCGATTATCCAGCGTACAAATGCCTTTATCAATGGACATATTTACAGCGGATTGCCCATGCCTGACTGGTATACCATCGTAGGCGGATTTGGTTCAGCCAGACGCATGATACAGGATGTCAACCGCTTTGTTGATCATTTCCTTGAAAGTGCAAAGAACTAATATGATTGAGGTAAAAGGGATAAACCAGTCCTACAGAAAAGACGGCAGCAATCCGATATTAAAGAACATAGATCTTCAAATCAAAGATAGGACAATTACTGCACTTGTGGGAGCAAATGGCGCTGGAAAATCTACGTTACTCGGTGTTATGGCTAACAATCTCAAACCGTTGAGCGGTGTGGTATATCTCGACGGTGAAGATGTAACTAAGATTAAACCCAAGGAAATTGCAAAGAAAATTGCATTTCTCAGGCAGACACATCAAATCGCCATCAAGATTACGGTAAATGATTTGGTTGAATATGGGCGTTTCCCTCATTCGGGCGGGCGCTTAAGTGCTCAGTGCAAGGAAGCCGTAACCAGAGCGCTCGAATATATGGACTTAGTGGATTTGCGTGACCGGTTTTTAAGCGAAATTTCAGGAGGGCAGAGGCAGCGTGCATTTATAGCTATGATTCTTGCACAGGATACGCCTTACATTTTTCTGGATGAACCGCTTAACAATCTGGATATCCGGTTTTCTGTAGATATGATGCAGATAATCCGGAGGCTGGTCGATGAACTTAATAAAACCGTTATTGTAGTGCTTCACGACATTAACTTCGCAGCAGCCTATGCAGGGCACGTTGTTGCAATGAAAGACGGACAGATTCATAGGCAGGGAAGCACTACAGAAATCATTACGCCGCAGGTGCTTAATCCTGTGTTTGATCACGAATTTAACATTACTGAGCAAGATGGTAAGCCTGTAGTCCTTTGCTTTGACGAATAGTAAGAAATCAGGCACATAATTATACTAACTCTCTCTTTTTGTTTTCTACCACACAAACGTATGCGGTAAATCTTGTAAACTTGAAAGGGATGTATATGTGTTTACCTACTTGCTTGCAAGGCGAAAATACTGCCATGTGATAAAGCGCTATAATCCTCATTTTTTGGGAATGTCGCTTCTCGGCCGTGTTCTCCACAGAGAGGGCGAGCATATCCGTATTCATTTTGACATAGATGAGCATCAGGATGTTGAGCGGTGTTACAGTTATCCCTGGAAGCCGGAAGTGGGTAATCTGATGTACATTGCTCCGCAGGTGGGCAGCCGTGTGTCTGTATATTTTGGAGAAGACGATGAGAGTACAGGTATAGCCACAGTAAATGTCCGAGACAATGCGCCTCCGGCTCCTGCAAAAGGAGCAGAACTTCCGCCTGAGCCTGATTATGAAGATGAGGACGTTGTCCAATCAGTTGTACAGGACTTCAATCATGGCAGGAAAGGCCTAAGAACAGAGCATGGCAAGAGTTTCAATTTGTTTCCGGGTGCTATAAGGATAAATTCAAACCGCGGTCTGGGGCTAAGCATGAATTCCAACGGGATGTCACTGTTTAGTAATGCTAATGTGAGCATAATTGCAAAAAACGACATACGCATAAGCGCATCAAATGTGAAAATAGAGAGCAGCGGCAATGCCTATGTAGTGTCCGGTGTTGCAGAGGGGGCTTCCGGAGCAGCGCCAAAGAGCGAGTTGCATCTGTTTTCTAAAGTATCTGCAATGGCGCAACATGGAGCGTTTGGAGACCCTGCCGGCGGTATAAAGTATTTGGCGAGCTCAGGCAGCGATCATGATGGCTTTTTCGACGATGAACCCGGAGAGCGCACGTTAAACAGATGGAGGATAGCCAGTCGGGCCGCTACTGCGGCAGTAATAGTTGTGGCGGTCGGCGGATTAATTATAGTAACCGGCGGAAAGGCGCTACTAGCCGCAAATAGTGCAACAAAGATAGGAGCAAATATAATAGTGACAGGATGTATGATGGTTGCAGGGCAATTAATATCGGACTTAACAACCGGAGTAGAGAGCGGAAATGGTGCTTTTGCGTTTGCCGCAATGCAGGGTATGTTTATAGGGTTGATAGCAGGTGCTGCTGGTGCTGCTGGTGCAATGCCAGGGCGTAAAGCCCTCGGCGCACTCAGCTCCGGTGCCGGCGGGAGCATGGCGTCACAATTGGTGAGCAGCGGTGAATTAAGTGCTGAAAAATTTGCACAAGATATGGCCAAGTCAATGGTGGCATTCGGACTAACAAGTGCGCT
>WQRL01000186.1 GCA_009786775.1 Oscillospiraceae bacterium | reverse complement strand
AACAGGTGCGAAAATCTCTTCCTGCATTAAATCCTGCGTTGCATCATATGCCTCAAATATTGTGGGCATTACATACGCTCCTGCGCAAAGCTCAGGTGCAACAGGCTCGCCAAGAAGAAGGCGGCTTCCTGATTTTTTGGCCTGCTCAATAAACCGCTCTGTTGTGTCCTTGCAGCCCATGTACGCAAGCGGGCCCATCATGGTTTCCGGGTCCATCGGATTTCCGACCACTATTTTGCGTGCCGCAGCGACAAAACGGTCTACAAACTCCTCATAGATTCCGGCTTGGACAAAAAATCTGCTGGGTGAACCGCAATTTTGCCCTGAGTTGAAAAATGCGCTATAGACTGCGGCTTCCACAACAGAATCAATCTCAGCATCACTTAGAACAATCATGGCGTTTTTGCCTCCAAGCTCCGAGGCGACAGGCTTAACGTAAGCACTGGCAAGTTTCATGATCCGCTTGCCGACATGTGAATCGCCCGTGAAACTAATTTTGTTTACGTCGGGGTGATTTACAAGAGCTTCCCCAACTTCACTTCCGGGCCCGGTTATTATGTTGATTACTCCCTCGGGAAACCCAGCCTCAACCGCGTATTCGGCGAGCTTTAATACCGTAAGCGGAGCACATGACGGCGGTTTTAGTATGCAGGTATTGCCGGTTATCAGTGCGGGCGCTAGTTTTGAAACGGCGGTTACAAGCGGGAAATTCCAAGGTGTTATAAGGCCGACAACGCCCAAGGGCTCACGGAAGGTCATAACACGCGCCGCTGGGTCGGCACTTATTGTAGTGCCTGTGACACTTCTGCCAATCCCTGCCATAAACTCAATTTCACCGATGGCTGCCGGAATGTCGAAATTACGCGTCTTGCTCAAAGGCCCGCCGTATTGTGCGGTTTCCATGTCCGCAAGTTCGTCAAAGTTCTTACGTATTATGTCTGCAAGTTTCATGAGCAAGTCCGCTCTGTCGCCGATATATGTGTCCTTCCACGCCTGGCGGGCTTTTTTTGCAGCGGCGGCAGCGAGGTCAACATCTTCAGTAGTACAGCGCGGAACTTTTGCGATAACTTTGTTATCTGCCGGGTTTATAATATCCATTACACCCCCGCGTACCGCCCCGCACAGCCTTCCATCAACTAAGTTCTTAAATTCATAACCTAAATAATCCATATCTGTAATAGCCTCCTTTTTTCTATAAGATACTACAAAGGAGGGAAATAGCGCGTCGTATGGTATGTAGAAAAAACAAATCAAGATTTCGTCAAAACATACGAAGACGGAGTTGAGCCAAGCCGAGCGGACGCCGCTTCTCCGAAGGGTGCGGAGGGAAAAATACCGCGGCTTCGTCAGTCACGTCTACCTTGGTGGAAACTTGATTTTGCAGTCAAAATTTGTGTTCCAGACTACGCCCGCGGTATTTCCCCCTCCGCACCCTTCGGCTCCGCTACATTGTCCTGTAACTGTAATACTTACACTCTCCTGCCCGTCTGTGATTTTGTCTTAACTATCCGTTTGTGAAACTGTCTTATAAAACTACCTAAAACTATTGCAACAGGCAAAGATGGAGCTGAGCCAACCGAAGTGTCAAGCGGCTCAATACCGTGTGTTCTGACAATTAAGTCAAGAAAAATCAAAATTTTCTGATTTTTCTTGACTTAATTATCGGTTTAGGGGATAATCAAGCAATAGGGTGGCCTGAAATCCATAGTGTCTGACAGAGTTATGAGGTTGCCAATTCTTGGTGGAGGTGCGCAGGAATGAGACGCAAAGTTTATGAGCGTTTTTTGAACTGGAAAAATAAATCAAGCGGACGTATGCCGCTTTTGGTTTATGGTGCCAGGCAGGTTGGCAAAACACATAGTATACGGCAGTTTGGGCAACGCGAATATTATAACATGGCATATTTTAATCTGGAGTTTAATCAGGCGGTCAGTTCTTATTTTTCCGAAAACATTGACCCCGGGCGCATAATACGCTTTCTTGAAACTGAATCCAACGAGCGTATACTGCCAGGAAAGACCTTAATTGTGTTTGATGAAATACAATCATGTGAGAGAGCACTTACATCTTTGAAATATTTTAACGAAAACGCTCCTGAGTATCACATAATTGGCGCAGGTAGCCTTTTGGGTGTCGCCATTAATAGGGAGCAGTACTCTTTTCCTGTCGGCAATGTTGACTTCGTTACAATGTTTCCTATGGATTTTGAAGAATTTTTATGGTCGCTTGACGAGTTGCGTCTTGCTGAAGATATAAGGAATTCATTTGAGTCAAATGTTCCCATGCCCCGTGGCTTGCATGAAAAAGCCCTTGAGTTGCTCAGGCAATATCTTATAACCGGCGGTATGCCGAGGGCGGTTTTAACATACAAGGACAGCGGGAGTTTTCTTCCCGTTTCGGATGTGCACAGCAAAATTCTCAGTGATTATTTAGCTGATATGTCAAAATATGCCACCAACACAGAGAGTGTCAAGATACGCGCCGCTTTTGACTCTATTCCTGTACAGCTTGCCAAGGATAACAAAAAGTTTCAGTACAAGCTGGCACAAAAAGGCGGCACTGCCTCAATTTTCGGTGCTGCAATAGATTGGCTGGAATTTGCGGGTGTAGTGTTGAAATGTGAGCGGCTAGAGCATGGTACAGTACCTATTTTAGTCTATCGTGACTTATCTAGCTTCAAGCTCTACATGGGGGATACAGGGCTGCTGTCCACCAAGAGTGGCATCCCGCATTCTGTAGTGCTGTCTGCGGGTAGTGTAGATAATACCTTCCTAGGTGCTATCTGTGAAAACTATGTGGCGCAGGCACTCTCCTGCAATGGGCATGATTTGCACTACTGGACAAGTAACGGCATTGCTGAGCTTGACTTCGTAATCCAAAAAAATGCAGAGGTTATCGCTGTCGAAGTCAAAGCAGGTATTCGGACAAAATCGAGAAGCCTGAACTTATTTACCGAAAAGTACAGCCCTGCGTACTCCATCCGTATTTCATCTAAAAATTTCGGATTTGAAAACAACATTAAATCTGTCCCGCTCTATGCAGTATTCTGTGTCTAATAATTTACCTTGCAGTTCACAGACCAGTCGAACATGGGCGGGTGCTTCGGGAGAAAGTTAAGTGTCCGCAGTCCCGGAACACAAATTTTGACTGGATTTCAAGTTTCCTCTAGGGTAGACGTGACTGACGGAGGACACTTAGCTTTTTCACGGAGCATCCGCCCGTGTTCGGCGGATGGTTTTGTACATTGTTAAGCGTTTTATGAAAGCCCCATGTCGAGCACAGGGGTTACCTGGATATTGGGGCAAAACTCCCAGTAGGCGCACTCGCCGATTACGGCGTATTTGACACAGGTTTGCAGGTTGTCGATAGGGCAGAAATCCAAAATAGAGCCATTATTATATATCTGGAAATTGTTGTTTGGATCAAAAGGGACAGCAGGCACAGACTCGATGGGGAAGAACAAATTCACCTCACTTCCAGACAGAGTGCCCACATAAGTCCAGCCTGACTTATTAAGGCTTATAACACCTTGCCCGCAAGGTTCAATGCCCTTACCTGGGGCTGTGTTTCTTCTGACCACAACCTCCACCCGCAGAGCTTCCTTATCTTCATGCAGCAGCGACTTCTCATATAGCGCCTGCTCCTTGTACCACAGATGCACCGACTCAGGGGCTATGCTGCCTTCGGAGGGGTGCAGTTTTGCAAAGCGGTCCATGGATGCCGAGTTACCGCAAGCGGTGCAAGAAATCGTGTTGCCGTGAGTTGCCTGTGTAAATTCAGCCTTGCACTTAGGGCACAGGTAGAGCAGATTCTCCAGCCCCTGAACAAGATTTTTTTCTATATTTACGCTTAAAGGATCGGGAGGATGGGGCAAGTCCCCGCCGCTGAGCCTTAAATCAATACGGCTGTTAATCTCCTCAATGCTCAGGCTCTGAGTTTCCTCAGGCGTAAAGAGCGTGGCTAGCACAGCCCGCTGATGCCCCCAGCGCACACCTTTGCGCCAGAAAGGCATACAGGTATATGCGCCCTCAATATGACAACTGACCACTGTA
This sequence comes from Oscillospiraceae bacterium, assembly GCA_009786775.1. Taxonomy (GTDB): domain Bacteria; phylum Bacillota; class Clostridia; order Oscillospirales; family Oscillospiraceae; genus WRMH01. The sequence goes on along the minus strand of WQRL01000186.1, from coordinate 852 downwards.
ACGCCCAGCTTCTTTATTAGTTTGCCTGTGGCTTTATGTATGCCCATGTAACCGCCGCCGGGTGAGGCGCGGCCTTCGGGGAATAAAAGAAGGTTGTCGCCCCTGTCGATAACTGACAAAATCCCCATTACAGAGTGGGGGTCGGGGGCGAAGAGCGTCTTGGGTATACAGCCCATAGATGGCAAAAACCAGTCGAGGGGCTTGTAGAAGAAGTATTTCTGAGCCACCACTGCATTGAGGCGGTGGGGATATACAGAGAGCATGGACACCACAAAATCCATAAAGGAAGCGTGGTTGCTGATTACGACAAACGGACCGTCAGGTGATGTATAGCCACTGCGGTCTATTTTCAAACGGAACATGAGCTTCATCACAGGTATGAGCAAAACAATAATAATAAAATATAATACAAAGTTCGGCTTTTTGACCTTTGAGCTGAATTTCTTTTTTCGCTTGTTCATTAATTCCTCCAAGGCGGGGCCAGTTTATAGCAGGGGACTGATTATAGCAGCTTTAGTACAGCCGATTTCTCATTATTGTCACCCTCAAGGGCGGATAGTACTTTTGCGTGGTTTTCTTTGTTTAGCTTGTACCTGGTGCTGAAAAATATCCCTATAGACATAAATATAAGCGGTGTAAGGGCCATTATAACTAAAATAGCGGTCTGGGCGGAGGCGGACTGAGCGACCACCTGCTGCGCGCCATAGCTGATATCCTGCTCTACAAAGCCTGCAAGGCCGATTCCCGCCAGAACTAAGCCGACGCTTAGAGCCTGGCCAAGCTGTATGACGAAGTTCGCAGCCCCTGCGAAAGCGCCGGCGTTACGCACTCCAAAATACAGGTCGCCCACGT